>NZ_JBIPMD010000126.1:0-9330 GCF_044369315.1 Silvanigrella sp. | reverse complement strand
GTAGCTCCTTTGTTACTTTTTTTTAAGCAACAATTAACTAACAAATTGGAGCTATTTCTTCAATCTTCACAATATCTTTCTCAACTCTTAACTGGCATTAATGATTAAATTATCTTTTTCATCAATGATATATTTTTCTGTTTATGCAGGTCAATTTAGTAAAAATTCTAAAGATAATAATGTGATTGTTAATTTTTATCCAGAAATAATTCGTTCACAAACGATTTGTACAAAGTATGGCTGCTTACAAACAAAAGGTATTAAGACTGGCCTTATTAGTGGAGATAAAATTTGTGTCAGTTTAAATGCGGGATACAATCCATTATATTGGGGAATATACAAAGATTTCTTGTTTGAAGTCATTGATGAAGAGGAATTATCTGAAATAAATTTTTGGGGTTCATTTCATTCCCCAAGGTTTAATTATTCAAAATCAATCCGTATGACAAATTACAAATTAACAGACATCCATATATCTTGCTATGAATTTAATTTTTCTAATGAAAAAATATTTTTAACAAATTAAAAAGAAGAAAGAATTTTATGTTTAACATAAAAACAAAATTAATTACAAAATTTATATTCATACTAATATGTTCTTATTTTTTCAAAAGCTTTTGTTACGCAAATCATAATGAATCTTTAAATCAAGTTCATGTTAAATTCGTATTTGGAACCGTTTTTGTAGGAACGGTTTGTTCAAAATATGGCTGCTCATCATTAATGGATGTAGGAAGTGAACATAAAATGAATTTAATTGCTGGCGATACCTTTTGTGTTGATATCGTAGAATTTCCAGCAACTCACTTGACCTCAATTGTAAGATTAGATTATTATTATAAAGTTATAAAAACAAATAATGATTTAAATATGAAAGTTTGGGGATTTTCCTTTTATCCCTTTTTTAATTACTCAAGCGAATCTTTTGAATTTTTAAACTATGAAAATACTTATAGTAAATTACCTTGCAGCAACTGGGATTTTACAAATCCATTAAACAACAAATATTAAATTCAATTATTCTAATAAAAAATTTTTATTAGAACTTTCATTCATTGGTTTATTTAAATTTATTTTTTTACCTTCATTTTTTCCTTCATCAAAATAAGAAGTATAAACTTTATTTGAAGTAGCCCCTTTTTTACTTAATTTTGGAAATAATTTTTTGGTATAAGAATTTAATTTTAAATCTTCATTTTGCAAAATAAGAGTTATTTCATTTTTATTTATTTCATTCAAATTTAAGTTTTTAGTTTTATCTTTTTGAATTTTATTTAGTTTATTTTGAAATCCATCTAAAATCCCTTTTTGGTAGGATAATTTATATCGATTGGGGACTGAATTCATTTTTTGATAATTTTCCCATAACGTATTTATACGTTCTTTTAAAAAATAAAAAACAAATTCAGACATTAAAACATTCTGTTTTGTTCCAATTATTTCTATGATTTTATGAGATTCATCAGATAATGGATCATATAAATCGGAATATATCACATTTACAAAATAATGGGATTGAATTAAAGAAGAAATATAAATATAGGTACTTGGAACGATTTTCTTTTTAAAATTTATAATTAAAGTACAATATTCCGAATTTATATTTTCTTGAATTCGTTTGATATTATATTTAGAATAAATTTCTTGCACTTTTTCCATTGCTAATAAAGACTCATTTTCATTTGCTGACTGTGCTAAACTCAATAATTTTTCTACTTTTCTTAAAATATTTTGATCTTCAGCTTCGAAGTTTGAGTTTTTCCAATGCGAAATTTTATCATCCATATTTAATGTTGATTTTCGATATTCTTTTGGAACAGCTATAAGATCACAAGCTTTTTGAAAATAGTTCCCATGATTTTCATTTTCTAAAAATATTTCACTAACGATTTGATGAGCCATTTCATGTTTTAAGATATTTAAAACAATATCCCATGAGTAATCAGAAATTAATTTAGAAGAAAGGGTTATTATTTTATTTTGAGAATTCCAAGTTCCCCATGTTGTTGATAAATCTTGAATAATAATCAATGGCTTCTTTAGTTTTATTTTATATTGATAACAAATATGATCGTAATCTTTGTAAAGCTGAAAAATAACCCTAGAAAACATTTCCTTTAAAATATTGTCAAATTTCATAGACCCTCAAATCATCAATAAAATATTTACAATTTTAATTAACATTCTTTTTTCATAAAAAAAAGATTTTATTTAATCTTTGATAGGAGATAATGTTGTTTTTGTTGAAAATGCAGAACTATCTTTATTTTTCTCTGATAACTGACCATCAGGAGCTTTTTGTGTATATATCGGAACAACAATTTCCTTTGTTGCTCCTCCTGCTAAGGAAAGGTCAAATTTCGTTTTTGGTAAAACTAAATTTTGATCTCCTACAAAATAACTAAGCCAAAAATCTCCTTCAGGAAGGTAAATTTCATCTGGTTTAAAAAACATGAGATCAATCGATTTGCCAAATACATTCCCATTTTTAGCTTCAAATCTAACAAAATCAGTCTTAATATTTCCCGAAGTATAACGAATTTCCCATTTAATTTTAACTCGACCTAATTTATCTGTTTTAACAGAATCTTCAGAAGCATTTAAATTTTTAAATATTCCTTTAATTCCTTCAATTCCATATTCATACTTTTGATCAAATACAAGAAAAGGCATATCCGTCATAACTGTCATAAGAACAAAAGGCATTCGATTGATATGTATTGTAATCCGAGAAGGAGGATGACATTTATCATATTTTTCTAAACAAGGAGGAGATATCACTAATGCTCCCCTTGTTTTTACTTCACTTACTTGATTTTCGGATACATCCACATATTTTTCAATTTCAGTACCTTCTAAAGTAACTCTATATTTTCCTGGAAAAGCGGGATAATCTGTATTTAATCGAAATAAAACTTTTTCATTGATATAAGCAAATATAGGTTGTCCTCCTGCTTTTAATCTTTCTTCAATAGGAAAGTTTTTAGGAGAAACAATTCTAATCACGCCAAGCTTTATTTCATAATTTGAAAAATCTTTTATGCTTATTATTTTTTTACTTCCATTAACTTCAATTTGATATCTTCCGCTTTGCAACCATATTGTTCCATTAACTGGAGATGAAATAACGAATTTTTTTTCTTTAGGAGATAAATCTAATGGAAGCGAAAAATATTTACTAGAATCTGTATTTATTGGTGAAGAAAGAGTTAAAGGCCATAAAGAAATTTTTTTATCTGAAAATAATGAAGGTTGAAGATTGAGTTCAATATCTCTTCCTGATATGGAAATTACATTTTTCCCAGGCAAAATATCAAATTCTGATTTATTGGTAAACCAATGTTCTTGACCATCTAACGGATCATAACAAAAACTATTATAAGTATTTCCAACTAAATTTTCAAAACGAAAATTATTATCAGTTCCATTTATAGGATTAGAATTTGAATCATTCTTATTTTTATTATGAAATTGCAAACTCACTTTACTTAAAACAACTTTTTGTTCTTTTGCACCATCATTAAAAAATTCATATGAACTACATTCATTTGCTAATAAATAGATTCCAATGGGTAATAATATTTTTGTATTCGTTGATAATCTCATTAAAGGATAATAAATTTTTTTATTGCTATTATTTTTTGTAACTTTATATAAAGTAACACCTTTATTTGGAATTCCTAAAAATATAAAATACTGCTTACCCTCTTTTGAAGAATTTTTACTACAAGACAATGTAAATAAAATAGTTAATATGAATATGAATATTTTCAATTACCACACCTCAGCATTGATGAGTAAGAAAAATATTTATGGCCTTTAAATTGCAATAATTTTCCTAAAATAGAAATTTGATTTCCCTTTTGAATACATTGAATGCTACTTGTAATATTTTCTGTTGTTACTTGAATATATCCCGTTTTATCTTCTAAAATAAACCATAAACCACCTGGTCCTACATCATATATTTTCCCTGAAAGTACTACCGGAAAATCATAATAATTATTTGGTGTAAGAATAAGGAGTTTGATTTCAACAATCCTAGTTTTTTTTTCACATGAAAAAACAAGTGTTAACAACAAAATTATTTTAATGATCTGAAGAAGATTCTTCTTCACCATTTTCAGATTCCTCTTTTAGATCGAAAGTCATTTCAGCAACAATTTTTTCAAGATCGATAATACCACGAATTCTATCTCCAACTCTAGATACCCCAGCTAATATCCGATATTCAGCTGGAAAAAAGTTTTGGGGAATAGATTCAACTTCTGTCGGTTGTAACCTTACAAATTCGGTAATATCATCGACAATAACACCAAAACCACCATATTCACATTGTAAAATAATAACCCGTGTCGTAGAATCTGCCTTACCTCTTTCAAACTTTAAAAAACGTCTTAAATTTAAAACAGGCATAATTTCACCACGAAGAGCAATGATACCTTCCATTAAAAATTTAGCGCCAGGTACGAAAGTAATCGTAGTTAACATGATAATTTCTCGAACAAGTGACATTGGTAATAAAAATTCTTCTTTGTGTAATTTGAAACCAATGTATTGAATGCCTGGAGTTTGAATCACCCCTTCATCAGTTACATCATTAATGTAACCATTGGCATTGGAAGTATCATCTTGATAAGGTAACTGAACCTGAGTGGCAGCTCCGTCACCAGATAAAAAATATATTTTTTTAATTTGGTACTGCAGCACGATTTGGATACCCCGATTTTGATTGTGAAAAATCGTCTATTATCTCGCCAACATCAAGCACAAGTGCAACACGACCGTTACCTAAGACACAACCACCAGCGACTCCTCTTCTTTTACCCATTAACCTGCCTAAAGACTTAATCACTATTTCTTGTTGTCCTTGTAATTGATCCACAACAACACCAACTCTTTTTTCTCCAACACCAACAACAACAAAAATAATTCTCGGCTTTGTATGCCTCACTCGAAATGAAAAATTATGACCACCAGAAGTTGTTTTTCCTTCTCCATTATGAGGTGTATTAGTTGCTGGCTGAACTTGTTGTGACTCTGTAGAAGGTCGAGAAGGATTTGCTGCTTTTTCGGCACCATCATTTTCATCGTGATGTTTTATTCTCTGAATGTCATTTACAGAATACCATAATAAATCACTCATGGCATGAAGATCAAAAACATCTGCTAACTTTAATAAAGGTAATACTCGATCCCTTAACTTAACAAAGTCAGCACTACCCATTTTCTGAACATCTTCAGGACGTATCCGAATACTTTCTATTACATTTACAAGTGGAATTGCGTAACTCTCACCTTTTGTTTCAACCATAAGACTAGGAATAATAGCCAAAGTCAAAGGAAGTTTAATTGTTGTTGTTGTTCCTTTACCTAATTCACTATCAAGTTCAATAATTCCTTTTAACTTAACAATACTTTTCTTAACAACATCCATACCAACACCACGGCCAGAAATGTTTGTTACCTTTTCTGCTGTGGAAAAACCAGATTCAAAAATTAAAGAAAATATTTCTTTATTCGTCATGTGGTCATTCTCTTTGACCAAACCACGCTCTATCGCTTTTGCTCTAATTTTATCAATTTGCAAACCTTTACCATCATCTTGAATGGTAATGACAATCATATTTCCATCTTGACTTGCTTTTAAATGAATATTTCCTTTTCTACTCTTTCCTATTTTTTCTCTGTCATCTGGGAGTTCAACACCATGGTCAACACTATTACGAATTAAATGTACTAAAGGATCTCCAATTTCTTCCACTAAAGTTTTATCAAGTTCCGTTTCACCACCAATGATATGCAAATCAATTTCCTTACCAATTTGCCTACATAAATCGCGAACAACTCTTGTAAACTTATAAAATGCATTCCCAACTGGAACCATTCGAATTTTCATAATAATGCTTTGAACTTCATTCATATGACGTCCAAATAATAAAACACTTTCACTCATGGAATGACCAAGTTCACTATTTCCATTCCCTCTTAATTCTTCTTCTATTCTTGCAAATCTTGTTCTATCTATTACAAGTTCACCAACTAAGTTAACAAGACTATCCAATCTTTTTAAGTCAACACGAATTGTGCCGCCCGCCTCATCTGCTTTTTTCTCATCTGGTTTTTTCTTATCTGCAGGTTTAGCTGCTGCAGCTGGTGCGGCGGCGGCAGGGGGAGCAGAAGCAGAGGGAGGCGCTGCAACTGGTGCGGCTCCTCCTGCTTTTTTAGCGCCTCCAGCCATGGAACCGATACGAAGTTTTGTAAGAGCATCATTGATGGGTTGTTCTGAAGATTGATTTTTTTTGATGGCTTCAAACATACTGCGAATACGATCAAGACCAAAAAAAAGTCCGTCCATTAATGCAGGGGTAACAGTAAGTGTTCCCTTACGAATACGATCAAATAAATTTTCCATTTTATGGGTTAATTTTTCAATCGCACGAAAGCCGAACATCCCCGATGTTCCTTTAATCGTGTGAGCATTTCTAAAGATACTTTCAACCGCATCTTTACTTTCAGGATTCCCTTCTAGATCAAGCATAGATTGACTTAAATTCTCGATTAAATCATCTGCATTAGAAAGAAAGTCTTGCAACATTTCAGGATCGAGATCCGGTTTTTCAAATCCATCCCCACCTGCTAAATTTTTCGTATCAAAATCTTCTTCTGGTTCTTCTTCAGCACCACCTCCCGCATGAGGATCTGCTGCAGGAGCAGCGGCGGCGGCAGGGGCTTCTGTAGCTGCTGGGGCAGAGGAAGTTGCGCTACCACCTGCTGCAGAAAAAACAAGAGCATCCCAAGGAGGACCAATTTTTTTCAAACAATTGGGATCTTTTTTATCTAGTTCGACGACATCAGCTTCCACAACACCCTTTAAGGTAGAAGCTTCGAGTTCAGCTGCGAAAATAATTAAAGACCCAGTAGGAGAGGCTCTATAAAGAACAAAATCACCAACTCTTGAAATATTATCAACCTGTGGACCTGCTTTTAATTCTTCTAATGTTTTATATTTGGCGTCATTAAAAAATATGGCAAAAAGTTTTTCTACTCGAGTTGTGAATTTATTAAAAGACGCATTTTCTTCTTCACTTACAACGTTTGAGTTTGAAACCGTTCCGGCACCTTCTGCAGCGGGTTCGGAAGCAGCCGCCTCTGCGGGCGCTGCATCAGAAGGAGCTCCTCCATTTTTTACAAAATCGGATTTTGCGTGAAATTCATGTACAATTCTTTCCGCTTCCATCAAGACATCAGGATCGATCGGCTTTGGATAGGCTTTATAAACTTGTTCAAACACATTTTGCGCATCGGAGACGAGTTCAATTACTTCTTTAACGAGTTTTACTTTTTCAGAACGGACAAATTCAATATAATCCTCAACGGCATGTGCCATGGCAACCATCTCAGTGAGATTTGCCATTTGGGATAGTCCTTTTAAAGTATGAAGAGTTCTGAATAACTCTTGACTTTCTTCTAAAGGAACCTCTTCATTTGCGATGAGATGTTCTTGAAACCCCTGACAAAGAGCCGCTAATCTCTCGTATAATTCAGTTGCTTCATTTTTCAACTCTTCCGCTAATCCTGAATCTGTCTGTTCAGGTGTAAGAATAGAAGCAAATCGTTTGCCTTGAAACACTCTATCCCCCGTAAAAGCATCTTATTGGTATAAAATGAGTTATGCCATATATTGTTATTTTAAACGCAATAACTGCGTATGTACTTTTTTAGAGTTAAGGATTTGGCGGTATTTTATGATAAGCAAAGAAAATAAAAAAATTATCCTCGCAAGTAGCTCACCGAGAAGAAAAGAAATGTTTCAAGCCAGTGGGATCCCATTTGAAATAAATGTTGCAAATATTGACGAAAAACCAAAAATAAATGAAGGAGGCCATGAATATGTACAACGTAATGCAAAAGAAAAAGGCCTAGCTGTTTGTAAAAAATATAATCAAGATGAATTTATTTTAAGCGCAGATACGATTGTCGTTACTAAAGAAGATAAAATACTTGAAAAACCCTTAAATGAAAATCAAGCACGTGAAATGCTCCAAAATTTATCTGGCAACACTCATTTAGTGTTAAGTAGTTATTGTATTTTTCAAAATAATAAAGAACTCATCTCAAGAATTGTCGAAACATTTGTTACATTCCGTGTTCTATCCGAAAATGAAATTAATTCTTATATTAAAACAAAAGAACCATTTGATAAGTCAGGCGCTTATGGGATTCAAGGAAAAGCAATGGGATTTATACATAGTATTAATGGAAGCTATACAAATGTAATGGGATTGCCATTAAGTGAAGTATTAATGGATCTTAAATATTTTGCTGGTGTCGAATCTTTTAGTTCATTTGATCAATAAAGTAATGCAAAATATTTAAATAAGGCTTTAAAAATGTCAGAATTTTTAAAAAACAATATCATGGATATAAAAAATAAAATAAATTTATTGTGCATTAAATACAAGCGAAAGCCAACAGATATTGAACTCATTGCCGTAAGCAAATTTCATGAAGCGAATAAAATTCAAGAAGCTTATTCGAATGGTTTAACTCATTTCGGAGAAAATTATATACAAGAATGGCAAAAGAAAAGCGATTTTTTATCACCAATATTATCTGATCTAAAATGGCATATTATTGGACACATTCAAAATAATAAAGCCAAATTTATTAATGACAAAGTTCACTGCTTACAATCACTCGATAGTTTATCTTTAGCAAAAGAAATCGAAAAAAAATCACAACTCGATTTGAAATTAAATATATTAATTCAATTACAAATAGATATGAATGATTTAAATAAATCGGGAATACAAATTGAAAAAACAAATGAACTTTTAGACTTTATTTCACAAAGTAAAAAACTTTCACTGAAAGGATTTATGGGTATTGGCCCAGCTGAAATAGATTATCTTAAAAGAAAAGATTTGTATTTTAATTTCGTTGAAAATTCAAATAAATTATGGAATCTTTATTATAATAATCCAATCAATCAAAAACCAATTATTTCATTAGGAATGAGCTCTGATTATGAATTGGCTATTGAATGTGGAAGCACTATGTTAAGAATGGGTACTGCTATTTTTGGGGATAGAATTAAATCTTAAATTACTTTCAAAAAAACATTTTAATCTCTGTTTACTTTGTCAGTTCTGAAATATCTACTTGTGAATTTATAATTGCATAATTCAATTTTTCAATTGCAGCTCTCCGTAAAATTCCTTTATCAAAACGTGCTACATCATCGCAAATAGAAAGAAGTTTTGATTTCAAATGTATTGAAAAAATAACTGTTACGTCTTTGAATTCTGTTGATAAAAGATCGATAAT
>NZ_JBIPMD010000335.1:0-2804 GCF_044369315.1 Silvanigrella sp. | reverse complement strand
AGAAGCAAAATCTTCAGTCATAGAATATATAGAGGTGTTTTATAATCGAATTCGTGCTCATTCTGCCCTTGATTATCATGCACCTTTAGAATATGAAGAAAATTATGAAATTTAATAGTCCACTTTTTGGGGATCATACCATAATTGTAAATCATCCCTTCTAGTATGTTTTGCTTCAATGACTCCCTCTTCTCCTTTCATTAAACTTAGGGCTGCTTCATGTTGTTCTTTAACTAAATTAAAAGTATTAAGTATTTTTTCATTATGCATCAATTCTTTTTTGCCATTGTTTAATGAAGGATTATAATCTATGATAACATCTCCATTTTTATTAAGTAGTGTTATTTCTAGCGTCTTAATATTTTGTTTGTAAAAATTATCATATATTCTTGTGACTGTTGATTCTGCCCAACTAAAATTCGGATGTGTACTTATAATTCCAATGGGTTCACCTTTTGAATTATAAAAAAAAGTTGAAAATGCAGTAGAATAAATTTTTTCTTTATAAACACTTTCATTAATTTCGTCAAAATTCGCATCTTGAAAATTAACTAATGTAAAATCTTTTTTTGGATCCTCTAAATATTTCTTAGCGACTGTTTCTTTGAACCAATTGGTTTTAGAAAAATTTTGTTTATAAAGTATTTCGCTATTTATTTTTTTTCCATCGGGTCCTTCATCATTTACACTTAAAAGTCTGCCATTTAAATCACAAATTATAATTAAATTATAAATACCATAAAATTTAACAATTTGATTGAGGTAATTGATATATTCTCTTGAGTTTGTCGAAAAATTTTTAAAATGAAGAGAAAATGTTTTCACATCTCCATAACGTTCATAAAATTGGTCTTGAATGGAGTTTGAGAGATCTTCGGAGGCTAAAAACATTTTAGACTTTAATAACTTTTCTTGAGAATTAAAGTTACTTATTGCTAAAATTATTGAAACAATGGCTATTGTAACAACTCCAGACATGCTTAATAACAGTATTTTTAATTTTAAAGACATATTTTTAAACATATTTACGCCTCAATTCTTTTTAATATCTTCAAATCATTTCCATCAATAATTTCCATTAAACTTTTTGCCATAATTTCAAGTTCATTGCTTTGTTTTAATAATTCATATGCGGTTTGGGTTGTTTTTTCAGCAATAGTATTATTTTGATTCGTTACATGATCTAATTCATGCATCGCATTATTAATTTCATAAATTCCTTTGGCTTGTTCTTTAGCTGAGTTTGTTATTTCAAGAACTAAGGTATTAACTTCTTCGGAGTTTATTAAAATTTGTTCAAAAATAGCCACACACTCCTGGCTTACTTCTTCACCTTCTTTAATTGTATTTTTTGATTTTGCTAAAATTTGATCAATATTATTTTTTGTTTGATTTACTATGGATTGTACTTTGTGAATGCTATTTTCAAGCAAGGTTGAAATTTCATTTGAAGCACTTCCACTCATTTTTGCAAGGTTTCCTACTTCTTCTGCAACTACAGAAAAGCCACGGCCATGCTCACCGGCTCGAGCCGCTTCAACAGATGCGTTAAAAGACAATAATTTTGTTTGGAAAACAATTTCATTAATCACTTTTGTTTTATTTTCAATTTCGCTTATCACTTTAATTATGTTTGAAATATTTTTGTTGCTTTCTAAAACTTCTTCCATAATTTCTTGATTACTTTGTTTTATATTATTGATTGATCGAATCATATTATTTATTGTGTTTTTTCCTTCATTTACTTTCGATATATTTTCTTCTGATTTTTTTTGAGAATTGATAGCCATTTCAGAGCTTCGACTCATCATTGCATTAATTTCATTCACTGCTGTAACGGTCTCATGAAGAGAAGATGCTTGTTGGGTAGCAGATGAACTTAGCTTTTGACTTTCCGAAGTGGCTTCTTTTGATGTTTGAATTAAAATTTGATTTCCTTTTGATAAATTATTTGCAATATATTTTAATTTATTGGCTAAAAATGTTCCAAAATAAGAGCTAGCTCCAATTATTATTAAGAATAATATAAGAAATAAAACTAAAAAAATATTTCTAGATTGATTTGTTCTAGCATAAGCTTCGTCGCTATCAAAACGAACTAATAATTTCCAACCAATATCATCAACTATTTTTTTTCCAACTACATTTTTATAGGCATTTATTTGTTTTACTTTATATCTTGAATTTACAGATTCTAAGGTACCTTCTTCGCCTTTAGATAATTTTAAGGCTGCTGGTTGCCCTGACTTTATTAAATTATATTTATTTAATATTTTTTCATCATGAATTAATTTAGTTTTATATCCATTTTTTGATGGATTATAATCTAGTATAACATTATAATCTTTATCTAGCATTGAAACATGCAATGTTTTAATATTTGAATTTACGAAATTATCATATATTCTTGTTACCGTATTTTCAATCCAGTAAAAATTTGCATGATTACTTAATACTGCTATGGGCTCTCCTTTAGAATTATGAATGAAGGTAGAAAAAATAGTTGAATATGTTTTTTCTTTATAAACTTTTTCAATTAGCTCATTAAAATCTGGTTGTTGAATATTAACTTGAGTAAATCCTTTTGAAGCATCTTCTGAATATTTTTTTGCTAATGTTTCTTTAAACCATTTTGTTTGAGAAAAGTTCTCTTTATATAATATTTCACTATTTATTTTTTTTCCATCAGCATTTTCATCATTAGTGACTATTAATTTTCCATTTAAATCACAAACTAGGATTAAGTTATAAAAGCCATAAAATTTAACAAGTTTATTTAAATAGTTTACTTCTTCTTTTGAATA
>NZ_JBIPMD010000125.1:0-9442 GCF_044369315.1 Silvanigrella sp. | reverse complement strand
CGATAAATTATTATCTCAATCAAACGATAAACTTTATAGGATGAATACATTAAATATTACTGAATTTAATAATATTGTTTATGAACAAAACAAAACAGAAAAACCAGTAAAAAATGTATCTTTAACAAAATATTTTAATGATATTGTTCAAAAATATTCAGATAAGATTGCCGCAATTGATGAGTTTAAATCTATTAATTATTTTGAATTAGATAAAAAATCAAATCAATTAGCAAGACTCCTAGAAAATCAAAAAACTAAGAAAAACGATATTATTGCAATTTTAATAGATAACAGGATTGAAATGCTGATTGCAATATTAGCTGTTTTAAAAATAGGGGCTGTTTATTTACCCATATCACCAGATACACCCAAAGAAAGAATTGACTATATTTTGAAAGATAGCAATGCTAAAAAATTACTAAGCACTAAGAAATTGGAAAATGGAAACTTTAAAAATATAGATTTTATTGATTTGGAGGAAATTGATTATACTAATTTAAATTCAAACGAGCTTCCTTTTGAAAATTCTAATAATAGTCCTGCTTACATAATTTATACTTCGGGTTCAACTGGCAATCCAAAAGGAGTTTTAGTAAATCAAAGTTCGGTTGTAAACTTAATTGAATGTTGTATTCATAAATTTAATCTTACAAATGAGGATCGAATTTCAAAGTATTCTTCATTTAGCTTTGATGCATCTGTAATTGAAATATTTAGCTCTTTAATGAGTGGAGCATGTCTCTATTTTATACCAAATCAAATTAAATTTGATATTTATAAATTGAATCATTTTTTTAATGAAAATAATATCACTTTTTCTTTTTTAACTACAAAATTTGCTGAAATATTTATGAATCTAGATAATAGATCATTAAAAAACTTGCTACTTGGAGGCGAAAAGCTCAAATACTTTAAAAAAACATCCTATAATATTACAAATGCTTATGGACCCACTGAAGCAACTGTATTAGCTACATTGCAAGATATAGAAATCGATTCAGATAATATTCCAATTGGAAAACCAATTCAAAATGCTAAAATTTATATACTAGATAATGAACTGAATCCTAGAAACTATTCAATGGAAGGTGAAATTTATATTGGCGGTGAAATTTTAGCTCAATCTTATTTAAATCAAAATAAATTGACTGAGAGTAAATTCATTCCAAATCCTTTTCAAACTGAAAAAGAAAAAGAGCTAGGATTCAATTCAAAATTATATCGCACGGGAGATATTGGTAAAAAATTGGAATCTGGTGAAATTTTAATTTCGGGAAGAACCGACTTTCAAGTAAAAATATATGGCTACAGAATAGAACTCAATGAAATTGAGCAACAGATTTTAAAATATGCAAATATCACAAACGTTACTATAAAAGCTTTTAATGACAAACAAGACCATAAGTATTTATGCGCTTATTTTGAAGCAAAAGAAAATATTGAAATTGAAATTCTAAAAAAACATCTTGAAAACCATTTGCCTACTTATATGATTCCTAAATTTTTTGTACAATTAGAAAAAATGCCAATAAATTATAATGGAAAAGTTGACTTAAAATCATTAAAAGAGCCCGATATGAAGCTTGCAAAAACAAATCAATATATTGCACCTTCGACCCAGATTGAAGAAATGATATCTCAAAAATTTAGTGAAATTCTATGCTGTGAAAATATAAGTATCCATGACGATTTTTTTCTCCTTGGTGGAAATTCAATTAAATCCATTTTACTTCTTTCCAAGCTACAAGAACACTTTATTTTAGATTTATCTCAAATATATTCAAATAAAACTGTTTATAATTTAGCAAATAATATTAAATTAAAAGGAATATAATTCAAATACATTCAGTTTAAATTTGATCGGAGACACTTCGCCCAGAATATAGAAAACTATTACAAAACAAGAGGTTTTAAATAATGGAAAAACTCATAGACAAATATTTATAAGTCTATGAGTTTTATTTTCTCAAGGATTTTGAAGGAAAGATATCATTATTTTTTTATATCTAACTCAACATCAAGTGTCATAGTTTTAGAAAAACTTGAATTATGCCATCCTTTAGCAAGAATATTAAATTTAGCAGTGTATTTACCACTCTCTAAATTTAGATTTTTTGCTGAATCGAATTTAACAGTTAAAGCAGAAACGAAGTTACTATAGCAAATTGCGGCATCATTCATATATTTTCTTCCGCAACCACGATCCATAGATCCATTTAAAATAATTGGTACTAATTTATCGTTAAAATTTGCATAAACGGTAAAATCTGTTCCTTTTACATATTGCCCAATTCCCCAAGCAGCTTTTAGATCATTTACTAAAAAGTAAACAGAACTTTTTTTGCTCTCTGTTGATGCTTCAATAGACAAATCTTTAGAAACAAATGGTTTATCAACTGTGATTAAATTAGCAGATTTATAGTCAATAGAAAGATCAATTGAAATTACTTTTTCAAAGTCTGGATTGTGCCATCCTTTAGCAAGAATTTCAAATTTACCTGTGTACAAACCATTTTCCAAACCTGGATTTTTTATAGGGTCAAATTTAACAGTTAGCACGGATAAAGTATCTGAATAACAAGATTGAATTCCATCATTCATATTCCAAATACCACAAGCTTGTCCGTCTTTAGATCCTGTAAGAACGATTGGAACTACTTTATCATTTAAATTTGCTAAAACAGTAAAATCTGTTCCTTTTGT
This sequence comes from Silvanigrella sp., assembly GCF_044369315.1. Lineage (NCBI taxonomy): Bacteria > Pseudomonadati > Bdellovibrionota > Oligoflexia > Silvanigrellales > Silvanigrellaceae > Silvanigrella > Silvanigrella sp. The sequence continues at coordinate 6,736 of NZ_JBIPMD010000125.1, read as the reverse complement.
TTTATATTGATCTACTCCCCAAACAGGTTTTAAATCATTTACTAAAAAGTAAACTGTACTTTTTTTACTTTCAGTAGATGCTTCAATAGATAAATCTTGAGATACATATGGTTTATCAACTGTTATGATATTCTTAACTTCTTGACTTGGGCTCACATCTTGCGAAGCAATATCAACCGCATTATTTGTTACATTATTTGCATTATCTTTTTTACCACAAGAAGCTAACAATAAAGAAGCCCCTAATGATAAAGAAAACATAATATTTGAAAAATTATTTGACATATAAATATCCTAAAAAATAAAAATTAAAAAAAATAAAGTAACAATAACTTTGTTACTTTGGATTAATTAACACCTTAAATTCAAATATTAAACACAAATATAGACTCATAATAACAATCTAATATTAAACAAATAAAATAAATATACCACTTTAATTACAGTTTAATCGCTTTATATTACTATATTTTTTTAAATTAAAAAAAGTATAATTTTAATTAACAAAACATTAAGAAGTGATTACGAATTTTTATTTACAGGGATTTTTGTCCGATTTTTAAAACAAAAGATTTCTTTATTTTAAAAAAATTAAAGAAATATAGGAATAATAATTCAAAAAATATCATATTAATTGTGATTAGATCATTAAAATTTTTATTTATTTAACTAACAATCAAGTTATAGTGTAATTGTCTAAACTTAAACAAAAAATATATAATTTTTAGCTATATGAATTCATTTCAAACTAGTATTTTAGTTAACTGATTAGGCAAACTCTTGAAGATTTCATAGAAAAGAAAGATAAAGGAGAGCATAAAAGAATGGTCGGGGATGCGGGATTCGAACTCGCGACCCTCTGCTCCCAAGACAGATGCGCTACCACTGCGCTAACCCCCGACTCAGTGAAACGATACTTGCCACAGAAAAAATTTAAGTGCAAGCTCTGAATCTGATTTTTTTGTTATGTTGCTTATATTTTTTTATAGGCAAATAATATCAAGGAGTTGTACGTGTCTCAAGAAGTTGTTGGCGTTCTTTCAAGGGTAATATTTGAGTCAGATAAGGGCGACTTCCTCGTAGCCGAGTTTATCAATGCGCAATCCGCTAAAAGGTTTAAAGCTTCCGGCAGAATCCTTCTCTCTGGCAAAGCCGATGCCAAACAGCGTTATCGTTTGATAGGACAATGGGAAAACAATGGAAAATATGGAGAAACATTTGTCACAATATACTCTGAAGCAGCAAGGCCTTCTGAACTTTCGGGTATCGCACCCTATTTAGCTAACAATGTCAAAGGGGTTGGAGAAGTAACAGCCAAAAAACTAGTAGAATCCCTTAAAATTAAAGACATTGATTCTCTTGTGCTCGTTTGCCGCGATGAAAAAGAAAAAATTTACCAATTTTTTGGAGAAAAAAAACGCAAGGTAGCAGAGAATGTAATTACATCTATGGTAACAGATGAAGTTTTTCGAAATGTGATGATCTTTTTACATGAACACAATATTCCTCCGCGATTTGCAAAAAGAATTTATGAAAAATATGGCTCCGCATCTTTAACCAACCTTATGGAAAACCCCTACCGATTGATTGCTGATTTTAGACAAGTCGGTTTTTTACGAGCAGACGCTATTGCACAAAAATTAGGTTTACCGAATACTTCTCCATTTCGCCTAGAAGCTGCTTTTGTTTATTCTTTAGAAATTGCTCAAGAAGACGGACATTGCTGCCTTCCACGCGATCAACTCATTGATAAATCCCGTGATTTATTAGGAGGAAAAACAGATCCTACTTTTTCAAGAGAATTTGTATTAGAGCAATTAAGACTAATTTATAAAAAAAATCGAGATTCAAAAAGAGAATCTTTTTTAATACGTGAAACTTCTGCATTTGCAAATTCAAAAGTTGAAAATGGAAACTCTGAAATTTTATTTTATCTACCCGAAGTTTTAAGAATGGAAGATGAAGTAGCAGGATTTATTTCTAGCCTTCTTAACACATCCCATGTTTATGAACATAAAGAAAAAATAACAAATCAAGAAATAGAAACAGGCGAAAAATCTTTTGAAGAATTATTTCCAAATTTGCCATGGGATAAGCTTTCAGAAGAACAACAAGTAGCAGTAAAAATGAGCTTAAGCTCCCATATTATGGTGCTTACAGGGGGGCCTGGTTGCGGAAAAACTTTTGTTCTAAAAGCAATTTATGGAATTCAAAGAGCTTTAAATAGACGAGTTGCTTTATGTGCCCCAACGGGTTTAGCAGCAAAAAGAATGACCGCTTCTATTGGGGAACAAGCAAGCACTTTGCATAAATTACTTGGTCTTGGAAAAAGAGCGCAACAAAATGAAACACAAAATGTAATTGAAGAACTTGAAGGTAACACAAGCGCTCTCGATAATGTAAACGTCGTCATTGTTGATGAAAGCTCCATGTTAAGCCTTGACCTTTTACACTCTTTACTCTCTTCCTTAGGGCCTAATCGCAGACTTATCCTAGTGGGCGATGTAGATCAATTACCAAGTATAGGAGCAGGAAATTGCTTAAGAGACATCATTCAATCGACAAAAGTACCAATTGCAAGACTCACTAAAATTTTTAGACAAAGTTCAGAGAGCCCTATTCCTATTGCAGCACGTGAAATTATTTCAGGTAACAAACCTCAATTTAGTTACATTAGCAGAATTGCCTCTTTTCCACGCGCAGAACCCTTTGCTTTTATCCCTTGTTCGCAGCAAACATTTTACGATATTTTATTGCCTTTTTTAACAGATACTATTTCAAATATTTATAATTTAGATCCTATAAAAAATGCTCAAATATTAGTACCAATGCGCAGAAGTGATGTAGGACAAGAAAATATCAATAAAATTATGCAAAATCATTTAAATCCTCCTTCAGATAATAAAAAAGAATGCTCCTTACCTTACGGTGGTATTTTAAGAGAAGGCGATAAAGTGATTCAAACAAAAAATAATTATGAACTTGATGTTTTTAATGGAGACTTAGGATATTGCAAAACAATTTTAAAAACAAAAGAAAAACTGGAAGCAATTATAGAATTTAGCGACCGTATTGTTACTTATGAAGATGAAGAAATTGACGACTTACAACTTTGTTACGCAATGACAGTTCATAAATCACAAGGATCGGAGTTTCCTTTATGCATCATACCTATGTTTGGAGTTTATTTTACGATGCTTGACAGGAATCTTCTTTATACAGCAATCACAAGAGCGAGTAAATATGTTATTATCTTTGGAGAAGAATGGTCTATTAAAAAAGCAATTGGTAGTCAAAATACAATTAAAAGAAATACTTTTTTAGACAAATTACTTATGGAAATCACAAAGTAACAATAGCAATTAAAAATCCAAGCCTATATGTTTTCTAAAATATACTATTTTAAATTTTTAAAAATAAATATCCATAGTTCACTTAAAATATAAAAAATAAACTTAACATCCATTAAATGGATTTAAAATTGACAAATAAACAAAGTGAATTAGAATAAATTGTTTTTACACAAAGGAGTATATTATGTCACAAATTTCTGTTGTTTATCATTCAGGATATGGTCATACAGGGCATGCTGCGAATGCTGTTTTTGAAGGAGCAAAATCAGTTGCAAATGTCCAAGCTCATTTAATTTCTGTTGCAGACATTGATAAAAATTGGGACGTTTTAAAAAACTCTCATGCCATAATATTTGGAGCACCAACTTATATGGGTAGTGCGTCTGCTCCTTTTAAAGAATTTATGGATAAAAGTTCTAAAATGTGGATGACGCAGGATTGGAAAGATAAATTTGCTGGAGGATTTACCGTTTCAGGTAGTCAAAGCGGTGATAAACTTAGCACCCTTGAGCAATAATTTATGATTTTTGCTGCTCAACACTCTATGATTTGGGTTTCTCTTGGATTAATGCCAGGGAATAATTCAAGTAAATCATGTGTAAATGATCTCAATCGTCTTGGATCTTCTATTGGAGCAATGTCACAAGCCAATGTCGATCAAGGTGCTGATGCCATGCTTGAAAGTGATTTAAAAACTATGAATTTATATGGAAAAAGAGTAGCAGAAATTGCCTCTCGTTTTCACAGATAATGAATTCAAATAATTTATCATTTGTTTATTTTTTTTAATTCATAATTAAATTATTTTATGAAACTATGCAATTAATACCCAACCCATTCTTGCAAATATTATAAATAAACTTAACATAATAAAGAAACAGATAACGAAACTTAATTTAAATTAAGATAGGCTTACTAATGTGGATCATTGAACTTGCATTAAGAAGACCTTATACAATTGCGGTTGGCGTTATTTTAGTATTTATTCTTGGTTTTATTTCATTGCAAAAAATGATTGTTGATATTTTTCCAACCATAGATATTCCTGTCGTAAATGTAATTTGGAATTATCCTGGCTTAACTCCAAATGAAGTTGAAAAACGAGTTGTATTTCTTGCAGAAAGAGCTTTTACAACTACGGTTAATGGAATTTCCAAATTAGAATCCACATGTATCCAAGGTTTAGGACTACAAAGAGTTTATTTTGAAGAAGGAACAGATATTGGTTCGGCAATTGCACAAATATCTGCAGTTTCCAATACCGCGTTAAGATCTATGCCTCCTGGAATGACATCTCCTGTTATTTTAAAATTTAATGCATCTAATGTTCCTGTAGCTCAATTAACTTTATCGAGTAATTCCTTAAAAGAAGAACAAATTTTCGATTGTGCGGTTAATTTTTTAAGAGTCCAACTTTATACATTGCCAGGAATTTCGCTACCCGCGCCATATGGCGGTAAACAAAGACAAATAAATGTAGATTTAAATCCTTTTATGCTGCAGGCAAAAAAACTTTCTCCTCAAAATATTGTCGAGGCATTAACCTCTTCAAATATTATTGTCCCAGCTGGAAATGCAAGAATAAATAATTATGAATATAATATATTAATGAATTCGAGTCCAAGTAATGTAAATGACTTTAATAAAATTCCTATTAAAGTTACAAATGGAGCAGCATTAACATTAGGTGATGTCGCCCATATATCAGACTCCTTTGCAGATCAAAATAATATTGTACGAGTAAATGGCAAAAGAGCTTCTTATTTAAATATTTTAAAAAAAGCTGGATCTTCGACTCTTAGTGTAATTGATTCCGTTAAAAATAAAATCCCAGAATTAAGAAAAATGGCTCCAAATGATTTTAACATGCAACTTGACTTTGATCAGTCTGTATTTGTAAACGCTGCCATAGAAAACGTAATAACAGAAGCATTGATTTCTTCCATCCTTGTTTCGTTAGTCATTTTATTATTTTTGGAAAGTTGGAGAAGTGTAATTGTTGTTTGTACTTCCATTCCAACTGCTATATTTACAGCTTTTATTGTTCTTTTTATTACTGGAAATTCAATTAATATTATGACCCTAGGGGGATTGTCTTTAGCAATTGGTATGCTTGTTGATGATGCCACAGTTGCAGTTGAAAATATTCATAGAATAAGAGATTTAGGAAAGCCATTAACAATTTCAATTTTAGAGGGTTCAAGTCAAATTGCTTTACCTGCATTAATGGCAACCCTTGTTATTTGTATTGTATTTTTTCCTGTTGTTCTGTTAACAGGTCCTTCAAAATTTTTATTTTATCCATTAGCTCTATCTGTTGTTTCAGCAATGTTAGCTTCTTATATTTTATCAAGAACCCTAGTTCCTTTATTATCTAAAATGTTACTTGAAAGTGAAAATCATAATCTTAATAATAATATTTTAAGAAAAGTATCTGAAAATTTTAATCATTATTTTAATCTATTCCAAGATAAATTCACAAATATTTTAAGTATATGCTTAAAAAATCGTGGTTTTATTTTATGGATGTGTCTTATTTTTATTTGTATTACAAGTTTTATTCCATTTATCGTTGGAACTGACTTTTTTCCAAGCACAGATGCTGGCATTATGAAATTGCATTATCGAGGAAGAGCAGGAACAAGATTAGAAGTAACAGAAAAACAAGTTGCTAATATTGAAAATAGAATAAGAGAAATCATTCCTAAAGAAGAAATTTTGACAATCAATTCTATGATTGGTATTCCCATTAGCTTTAATTTAGCTTTTGTACAAACAAATAATGTAGGCCCAATGGACGCTGAAATTTCAATTTCACTAAATAAAAATCACAAACCATCTAAAAAATACATGGCAGAAATTCGTAAATCAATTGCAGAACTCTATCCAGAATCTGTTGCCTTTTTCCAACCTGCAGATATCGTAAATCAGGTATTAAACTTTGGAGTGAGTGCTCCCATTGATATTCAAATTGAAGGAATGGACGTCTATCTTTCTTATGATTACGCTACAAAACTTATGAAAAATTTAAAAAAAATCCCTGGGCTAGAAGACATTGCATTAAAACAAATATTTAACTATCCTGCATTATTTTTAAATGTAGATAGAATAAAAGCAGCTCAAGTAGGGATAAATCAAAGAGACATTTCAAATAGTATGCTTGTTTCTTTATCCTCGAGTTCCTTAGTTGCTCCTTCTTATTTTTTAAATCCCAATAATAATGTAAACTATACTGTTGTTGTAAAGACTCCTTTAGAAAATTTATCTAAAATATCCGACATATTACAAACCCCTATTACAGGATCAGGCAGTATTCTTGAAAGTAACTTAACTTCTACTTTTTTAAATCAACCAACTCAAAATCCACTTGAAAAAGTAACCGT
>NZ_JBIPMD010000334.1:0-2811 GCF_044369315.1 Silvanigrella sp. | reverse complement strand
TATAGAACAATTATCAGATGATGATTTTTGTCTTTTTTCTATTCGTGTAAAAGATAATCAAAAACTTAAATCAAGATTTGGTAATATTAAATACACAAAAAAAGTGAATAATGAATTTTTTCACAAATATTCTGTTTGTATGGCCTTAGATGATGCGGCGACATCTCATTTTGACTCATTATGTTTCAATGGGGTAGGTTCGCCTAGTTTTATTCATTCCTTTTTTCCTACCTTGAATGAAACTGAGAAAGAAAATGCATTTGAAAAATTTAGAGAAATTATTTTTTCAGAAATTTTTTAAGAAAAGGATATAGATCAACTTAACACTGATATCAAATTTCATTTATTTATTGGTAATGATATTCTTTCAGGACTCGCTTTATCAATAGTCTGTTTTAATAGAATATTATTTTTAGCAGTGCATAGCGGAAAATTAAATTTAAAGATTGCAGATATATGGCTTTGGAATCTCATAATTTATGATGGGCTAAGGTGTGATGAGGAATTATTGAATAGTCTTAATGCATTGATAAATGGATGGATTAGACCAATTATAAAAATTCCAAGATTTGTCATTATTTAAGAAACTTATTTTCAAATTTTAAAGAACCATGTGCAATTTTTGCCTTTTTAATTCTTTTATTTTAAATATTTTTTAATTAACAGAAAAAATCCTAAGATTTAAAAAAATGTAACAGCTCAATTTCGTTTTATTTATATTTCTGTCGATAGAAATTTAAGACTCCTAATAATAAAAATATTCTATCCTATTTTAAGAATATCTTTCAATTTTATTTAAAATTTTAAAGATTTTACTCTTTATATTAATATTATTATCAAGTGTATATCATTTAATTTTAAATTAAAAGTAACTGGAAAAAAAATAATTTTAAAGATACTTCTAAAATGTTTTTTGTTATTTATTTAAGAAGGAGAAAATTATATGTCGATGTTTGATATTTTTGAGCATTATTGGGAAATGCCATTTAATGTTGGAAATTCATTGTATTATTTAAAACAAGATAATATAAATTTAAGGATTTTTTCATATGATTTAGATCAGTCCATTAAAAATATAAATGAGGCATTATTAAGAGTTAAGTATGATATTACTTCAGCATCTTGGTATAGATCTAGTCACTATTTAATTCCAAACTTTGTCCATTACTGCTATAAAAAAGGATATAATATAACAAATAAAATTACTTGTGAAAATGCAGCTCAGCTATTTATCAGTTACTGCTTGAATGGAGATGGGATTACTCTACCAATAAATTCGAATAATATGGGTGGAGAAGGAGGAAGAAGTTCAATGAACAGTAATACTCTTGAATTAGAATATTTAATAAGCAATGGCGGTTTTTGGGGAAAACATTCTAATATGTCTCATAAACTTGAAGTTGAGCATCATGAGTTAGTTAAAAAAATGCCAGTAAGACCTTTATATCATTTGCCTGAATCTCCAGAAAATCAGCTTTTATTGATGAATATATATTACAAAAATAATTCTTTATTTAAAAAAGAATTTCTTGAAAAATATGAGCCAAATGTTTCGATCCTACGTTTTATTCAAAGAACAATGACTTTTAATAATTCGTCTTGGAAGGGTAATAAAGATTTTAATTTAAAAAATGTATTAGATTATGTTAGAGAAAATAAAAATACAGCTTCTGAGTTAGCGCTAATTGAGTTGGGAATAACAAACTTTAAATTAAATATAAATCTCTCGGCAAGTCATGTTTATGAAAATAAAATGGAAAATATTAAAGCAAAAATAATCACTTATAATAATGCTTTGGATTATTGGGTAACAACAATTCCACATTTTTGGCAACCACACTTAAAAGAATTAAATTTGTGGCCGGAACATATCGTTTTATGAAAAAATTTATCAACAAATCAAACAATGAATATTTTTTAATTTGTTGAAAGGTAATAATTATAATTTAGATTTTGGTTTATTTATTTCAGTCAAATTAATTTGAGACATATTAATTGGTGATTCCATATCAATAAATGTTTGATAATGATCTGAAGTGTACCATCTTCTACCCGTATTTATATCTATAATCACACGTTTGGCATCTCTAGTGCCAGCAATTTCATCAACATTTAAAGGAATATCCATTTTATAAAATATAGCATTTTGAGGTGCGTTTTTAATTTTATTTTCATGATTATAAAACCTTGTTAACTTATTAGCATCAATCTTTTGGGTTAAAGAAAAAGCACGTGAAGGTACTTTATGTAAATTGCTATTTAAAGAAATTGTACTAGATGAGTTTGAATTATGTAATGATGCATTAGATCCTGATCCAGAAGGAGAACTTGAATTTGATTTTAGCAAGTCTGAATAGGAAATTTTACGATTTACAGATGCATCATGTAATGTTTCAGGTTCTGGTCTATGCATTTGCTCTTCAACTAATGAAGATCTTCTGTCTAAATCTAAATTCATTTCTCGAGATCTAAAATTAGCCTCACTAGCAGAACGTTGCATAAAGCCACTATTTTGTTGATTCGATGCTCCTTCTGCATTTACGACAGGTTTTTCAATAGGCGAGCTCTTATTTAAAAGTCCTCTTACATGATCGGCATATGAAAATGGTTTCTCCCCAAGTTATAATATTTATTATTGATATTATTAATAAAAACAATATAATCGATTATGCTGGATATAAAACTAATGCCAGTTAAGAGTTGAGAAAGATATTGTGAAGATTGAAGAAATAGCTCCAATTTGTTAGTTAATTGTTGCTTAAAAAAAAGTAACAAAGGAGCTACCAATGGATTGGCAGAACCAACTCATCA
>NZ_JBIPMD010000332.1:0-2813 GCF_044369315.1 Silvanigrella sp. | reverse complement strand
TGCTCGCTTTTCATAATATCCTAAGCGCCTTCGTGGCTCTGCTAATTTATCCATTGACTCTCCTTTTCATGATGGAAAAGTGTCAACTTGAAATGGGGGTTAGGATCATTTCTTAAGTTAAATTAATAAATATAAAACGTCAAATTGTATTATATTAAATTAAACTTTTATCAGATTCATTTTTGACAGCAAATTTAAAAATTTATTCGGTCATAGAAATTTCTATAAAAGAACCCTCATCTAATTCTGAAACCATGTTTTTAAAATTTTTTGGATCGATTAAATTTTCATTGTTTATTTCAATCGTCAAATTTTCAAAATTTACCTTATTTGGATAGTAATCTTTAATGACTGTAAAAATTAAATTTTCACTATTTGGATAATTTAATTGAAAATAAAGATCATTTTCAAGATGAGAAATTTTTAATTTTGCTAGTTTAGGATTATTTACATGAAAAATGTAATTGAAGCTTGTCAAATGATTAAATTTAAAATTAGAATTTATTTCATTAAAAGAATTTTCATGAAAAATAATTTCTCTTGAACTCGTATTTTTTATGGAAAGATTAAAATGAAATCTTTCTTCGGTATTCTCTATTGTTTTTGTAATTTGTTCTATTAGAGTGTTTGGAATTGTTATTTGTTTTCCTATTTGAATTTGCATATGACGATATCTTGAATATATAAACCAATTTTTTAAAGAGATATAATAATATTTTTTACTTAATACATCTTGAAATGAAATTTGTAAATCCGATTTTGAATTTTCTTTTATTTTTTCAAAAATAATATTTTGAATTAGAATATTAGAATTATCAATGTATAAATTGTCCATAGACTCATTTTGATCCTCATTATCTATGTCTAAATAAAAGTTTTTTTCAAAGCTTGAATGTAAATCACGATTAAAATTTAAAATATAAGTATCAAAACCCTTTCCACCATTTAATTTTGTGGAAGTAGGGTATCCAATTAAATTTCTCACAAATTCTAAAATGTTTTCTTCTGAATAATCATTTGGAATATGAGATTCTAGAATTGCAGATAAGGTATCATCTCCATCATGACCATATATTTTGTCAAATCCTCCAAGCCCTGAAATAAAATTATTATCATGATTCCCATGGATTTCGTCATTTTTTAAAGTTCCGATAATATTTTTTGTTTTTAAAATATTTTCTGGATTATCAAAAATAGGTTTATCAATTTTTGTAATTGCATTGTCACTAGTAACTTTAAATGTGTCTATTGCTGTTGCTTTTGAAGTACTTTCATGTTCAATATAAAGCGCGCCATTTGTTGCTGTATAAATATTACCTTTTAAATCTGAAATTATTAAGTGCTGATTCTTATCACTTTGAAAATAATTAAGAACTTGAATAGCAGGAATAAATTTTTCATTTTCATAAAATCCAAAATATAAATGAGAGTTGCTTTTTTTCGAAACTAAATTTTTTATATCCGTCATGATTGTATCTAAACCATTTTCTAAATTAGAATCATAACTTTCATCATAATTATCAATAATTTTAATTCCATCACGAATTGATTTTGATTTATTAATAATAGATTCATAATTCATGTTCAAATGAATGATGTCATCTTTTAAAAGATTCACGGTATTCATTAAATTTGATGATTTTTCATGAATGAGGGATTCAAATTTGCTTAATGTCATCTTTTTAAAATAAATCGAATTCTTTTTATTATTTTCTAAACCTTCACTGACATAATAATTATTTCTTCTTTGATAATAATTTATGGCTTCATCAGATAATGTATTTTCATTATGAAATTGTTTTATTTTATGTATAAATGAAACAATTTCGTCTAAACTGTCTTTTGATTTGTCTTCAAAGTTAGAGATGTTTTGAAGAGCATTTTTTATTTTTAGTAATTCTTCATGAAGTGAAGTATATTTAAACTCGTAGTCTTTTAATTCTGAGTTTATATTATTTATTTTAATAAGAATAGAATTTGATAAATCTTTCAATTCAATATATTTATTCTTTAAATTTTGAATAATCTGTTCCGAAGATTGAACTGCATTTGTTAATTTATTCATAGATGGATAATAGCTACTATCAATTGCATTTATCGCAGTGTGAATGTTATTGGTATTATTTTTTAACGTAAATAAGTTATGTGAAATTATGTTTATTTTTTCTTCAAGAATTTTTATTTCATTTGAAACAGTAAAATAATCATTCCTAATTTTTGAAATATCGTCGTTTGTTAAATCTTTTAATAAGATAATATAAGTGTCATTATCTTTGCCTCCAGATAATTTATCAAATCCTGATCCTGGAAATATAGTATCGTTTCCATCATTTCCTTTTAAAGTATCATTTCCATTATTACCAATTAAGACATTATCATATTCATTTCCATATATCGTATCGTCTTGATTTGAACCAAATACGTTTTCTATATTGCGTAATTGAGGGAACTGATTTGATTTTTCATTATTAAGAGATACAATCATATTTCTATTTTTGATTCCTTGAAGATGAATCGTATCAATACCCTCTCCTCCATCAATAAATCCTTTTTCATTTTCTCTTGAATGAACAACGTCATAAAATTCAAAAACATCCTCTTTTTTACCACCAACAATATGAAGCAAATAGGTAGAAGGGTGAATATTAAATAAATTAATATCATTTTGATCAGCAACAATAGAACTAATCATGTTTCCATGAATGCCTTGATCTCCAAATCCAACTAAATATAAATTTGCTTTTTTTGAATCTGGTATTGATTTTAATTTTTCTATATTTTCATTTGATGGATTGTCTATTTTTTCAATCATT
>NZ_JBIPMD010000331.1:0-2823 GCF_044369315.1 Silvanigrella sp. | reverse complement strand
GGGCTAATCTTCGCTTTTGTCCACCAGATAATTTAGATGCTTTTGTCTTTAAAAAAGAGGTGAGTTCAAATTTATCGATCATTTCCAAAACGGAAAATGGATTTGGGTAATGTGCATGAATAAATTGTAAAATCTCAAGAGCTAAAATTCCTTCGGGAAACTCTATATTTTGAGGAGTCATGCCAACAGAAATACGTGCATCTGGATCTTGAGGATTTTTATCAAATAATTGAATTGTTCCAGAAGTTGGGATTTCTTGTCCAAGCATCATTTTTATTGTCGTTGTTTTTCCAGCTCCATTTACTCCTAAAAGAGCAATGATTTCTCCTTTAGAAATACTAAAATTTAGATCACGAATGACACTGGTATTGCCATAGTTTTTAAATACTTTATTAAATTTTAAAATTTGTGCCATAAACTACTCCCCATTCCCTTTGGAGATGTATTGCTTTTTCATGTTTGGTGCAAGCGGTAGTAGGGGCAAGATTTAAGCTAACTTATTAAATTGTCATATAAATTTGAATAATATGAAAACTTCTCCATTTTTTTGTCACTTGGATAGGTTTTAAAATTTTGTTGTTAATATGATTTGAGCTTAATCTATTATAAGGAATTTTGAATTTAGCATCATCCGTTTTTAGAGGAAAAAATGAGAAAAATATTTGTTATTACTTCTTCTATTTTAATTCTGCTAAATATTGTCTCAATATTTGTGTTTCCTTATTTTTTATTTTCTTTAATTCTTATTATTCCTTTAATTATCATTGGTATTAGGGATATGTTACAAACTACGCAGACATTAAAAAGAAATTTTCCAGTTATTGCTCATTTTAGGTATATGTTTGAAGTGATACGTCCTGAAATTCAGCAATATTTTATAGAATCAGATACCGATGGAGTTCCTTTTAATAGAGAGCAGAGAACAGTTGTTTATCAAAGAGCGAAGGGTGTGCGCGACTCCGTTCCGTTTGGCACGAGAAAAAATGTTTACCAAGTAGGCTATGAGTGGGTAAATCATTCTTTAAGACCCACTCAAATGAGTCCAAATAATTTAAGAGTAATGATTGGGAATTCAGATTGTTTGCAGCCTTATAGCGCCAATTTGTTAAATATTTCCGCTATGAGTTATGGTTCTCTGAGTAAAAATGCCATTATGGCTTTAAATGGAGGGGCTAAAGATGGTGGATTTGCTCATAATACAGGAGAAGGCGGATTAACTCCACATCACTTAGCGAATGGGGGGGACATCATTTGGCAAATAGGAACGGGATATTTTGGCTGTAGAAATAAAGATGGCTTCTTTAATGAGCTTGAATTTGTAAAAAAAGCAGCTCATACCCATCAAGTTAAAATGATTGAAATCAAATTATCTCAGGGGGCAAAGCCTGGGCATGGTGGTATCCTTCCTGCAAAAAAAGTAACACCTGAAATTGCTGAAATTAGAGGAGTTCCATTAGGAAAAGATGTTTTATCACCTCCTGCACATACGGCTTTTTCAACCCCAACAGAAATGATGTATTTTATAGCTAAATTAAGAAAATTATCAGGAGGAAAACCCGTTGGGTTAAAACTTTGTTTAGGAAATAAATGGGAGTTTGTAGCTTTGTGCAAGGCCATGAAGTTAACAAATATGATGCCTGACTATATTTCTATTGATGGTGCAGAAGGGGGAACAGGTGCGGCCCCATTAGAATTTACCAATTCCGTTGGGACTCCTGGAATTGATGCTTTAATTTTTGTTCATAATTGTCTTGTCGGATTTGGTTTAAGAAAAAAGATTCGAATTATGTCATCAGGTAAAGTAACAACTGGTTTTGAAATGATAAAATTAATTGCATTAGGTGCCGATCTTGTTTACTCAGCTCGTGGTATGATGTTGGCTTTAGGATGCATCCAAGCGCTAAAATGTAATGCAAATGATTGCCCAACAGGAATTGCAACACAAGATCCTGAACTCATGAATGGATTAGTTATTAAAGAAAAAAGGAAAAGAGTTACACATTTTCATCATGAAACCATAAAAAGTATGGTTGAAATTATTGATGCTATGGGTTTAGAAGGAACGCATGAATTACGCCCTTGGCATGTCATGAGAAGAGTGAGTGAAACAGAATCAAAAAGTTATGCAGAAATATTTGAATATATTCCTGAAGATTCTCTATTATCAAATGATATTCCTTCCTCTTTTGAATCTGCAGTAAAACTTGCTAGTGCGGAGTCTTTTAGGCCTTTATTTATCTAATCATTATTTTATATAATAAAATTTATATATAATAAAAACGAAAATAAAAAATAATAATTTCAATGATAAATATTTATATTATATTTAATTTATTGACAAAATTTATTATTATTTATAAAGATATTTTAATATTTTTAAGCTTTAAAATGGGTATTAAAAATTAAGTCTGAATAAATTTAAATGAGAATAAAGATATGTATTTTAAAGATTATTTAAAATCATTTTTTTTAATAAAAAATTTAGTTTTAGTCAAAATATGACTGAACTAGTTCATTTCGAGAAAAAAAATTTTAGCTCTAAATTTTTAAAAAATGGGGGATGCTATGGGTACGCTCTTTTGTTTATAAAACATTATGAGAATAAAAATTTATGTTTGCCTGATTTTTATAAACAGATTGAATATAATTTAAAAAAATCAAAAGAAACAATTCATGAAGTTTATTTTTGGATGCATATGTGTCCTCCCAATAAGTGATTTTTACAAAACGTAAATACAGATTTAAATTTCCTTTTGAGGGGGAGATTTAAATGGAGATGGAAAATAGACTTTTAAAACTGTCAGAACAAGTCGCTTTTGAAAG
>NZ_JBIPMD010000124.1:0-9523 GCF_044369315.1 Silvanigrella sp. | reverse complement strand
TCCAATATCATCACTATGAGGTACTAATAAAGAAACAACAGCCATAATTTTTTTTGAGTCAAACTTTTTCTCTGAATTGATTTCTTTTAAAATAAAGATAAAGTCATTATATTTTTCGATAAAACTAATAAACGACTCTAATCTCCAAGATAAAAGAGATAAAGGATCGGACTGTAATTGATTTAGATAATTAAAAATTGATGTTTTTATGTATGGAAATTCATCTAAAAAGAACTCGTTGTTTTCTAAAATAAAATCATCATAATTATTTTTATCATTTGAGGTTAATTTTGCAATTTTACTTCTTGAAATTTCTCTTATTTTTTCAACTGTTTCAGTTGGATATATGGCCATTCCAGTTAAATAATCTTCTTCTTGTTCCGAACAAAAAATTCTTTTTACAAAGTCATGAGCAAAAATTTCTTCCAAAATATTTTCTTCATATAAAGTCTCTTTTTTTTCAACAGAAACTTCTTGCAAAATTAAATCCGCTGTAATAGCAAGCCAGTTTTTTATAAAATTATGATTTACACCAGACAATCTAGACATTTCTTTTATACTGAATTCTAAGCTAGTTTTTGAAAATAAACTAAAACCAAAATGTCTATATGAGTATGCAACTTCAATGGCTAAGAAATCTTTTTGAAGAGGTGAAACAGATTCATCTTGTGAATTTAAATTAAGAGATGCTTTTAAAATTTCAATTATTCTTGAATTTTTTTCTATGGACTTTAAATGAATGTTTGCATCTTTAATAATTGTCTTCATACTTATTTTTTTTCCTGTTACTGTTAAGGTAAACTTGGACTATTTACATTAATATTAACTGTTTTTTGTGTTTGTGATGATGTTACTGTCTGTATAATTGTGTTGATTTGTCTGTTTATTAAATTTGTAATATCGGTAACCTGTTGTAATGAATTTTTGATTGGATCAATATCGCCATAACTTGTTGGCCTAACAGAAATATTTCCTTGGGTAACAAGTAAATCGTTTAAATTTGAATTTGTGCTAATAACCGTGCTTGTTCCATCGGGATTAAATATTTGTTTCCTTTGGTCTGTTACAGCAGAATTAATTTCCGCAGTCCCAGAAGAGGTTCCTACTGTCTTTTGATCTCCTGAAGACCCATTTGGAGTTGTAGAGCCAGATTCATTTCCTTGTTTCCCTTTGCCTTCATTATTTTGTTGCTGATTATTGTTTTGTTGGTTCTTATTTTTAATTTTTGATTCATTTTGTTTAAAGTTTGGATCTACCGCTGCTGCATCTGCATTTAACTTATTTAAAACTGCAGGTGGGACAGGTTTAGGAACAGTTGGCGACTTATTGCCTACAACTTCGGTAAATAAATTTGCTGGAACCACAACAGATTTGCTTGGATCTGCAATGCTTGTTACTTGCACAGTTCCTGTAGTAACAACAATTTGTGTATTTCCTGGTACAGAAGCATCAATAAAACCGCTTGTCCCACGTATTCCCATTACGGAGTTTGAGGTTTTAAATTTGGCGTCGGTTTTTCCTGTTCCAGAATCTGCTTCTTCTTGAGGCTTGACAAAAAAACGTACTTTCCCTTTAACGATATCAATCGCTGTTTTAACATCATTTACGTTTTCTGCTTTGGCTTTCATTTTAAATTCTGCTAATTTAATGCGTGCATTTTGAAATACCATTAAATTGCTTCCATCATTAAACGTGATTTTGAGCGCCGTTTTGTCATAGGTTACAAGTTCATCTGTTTCTTGTAAGACAAAATCCTTTTCAGCTGTTAAGGTTTTGCCAGAACGGACAACTTCAACTTTACCAATTACGTTA
This sequence comes from Silvanigrella sp., assembly GCF_044369315.1. Lineage (NCBI taxonomy): Bacteria > Pseudomonadati > Bdellovibrionota > Oligoflexia > Silvanigrellales > Silvanigrellaceae > Silvanigrella > Silvanigrella sp. The sequence goes on along the minus strand of NZ_JBIPMD010000124.1, from coordinate 7,711 downwards.
GTTAGTTTGCCAATACCTTCAGAAGTTTGAGCAAAACAGGAGAAAGGAAAAACAAATGTTGCAAAGCAAAGGGACAGTAATATAAGCCTTAATAGTTTGAAGAAAGCATATCTTCGATTTTGGGTGTATATGTTTGCAACCATATTTTTCCTTTGAATCGGATGAATGACTATATTTAGAGCATAACCAGTATCCTGCTTTAAATGTGAAATTAGTGCCAAAAAGGACGACACCTTAAAATGATAATTCCCTCTTTTTATCCTGTTTCTAAAATAACAAATTTTGCTGAATTTTATTCAAATGCATCAAAATATAGGACAACTTATTTTCTAACTTACATGTCTTTTAAAAAAACAGAAGATGAAAAAGGCTCATTAAATTTTGCTGTTGTTACCTCAAAAAAAGGAGTTCATAAAAGAGCTGTAAAAAGAAATAGGGCAAGAAGACGGTTAAAATATGCTTTTATGCATTATATAAAAACAGCTCATTTTCCTTTAGGTATTGATATTCAGGTTCTATTTATGGCAAATAGAAGTGTATTAGAAGCAACTTGGGAAGATCTTCTTGCCGCTGTTCAAAATGCGATGCAAAAAGTCCTATCAAGAGGCTGTTCAAATTTGGAAGCAAAGCAATGAGTCTAAAAAAATGGAACGATTCTGTTGTTCTTTTGTTCGTTTTCTTGATCAAGCTTTATAAGCAGTGTATTTCTCCAGCACTTGGCTCACGATGTCGGTTTTATCCAAGTTGTTCTCAATACAGTTTGGAAGTATTTCAAAAGTATGGCGTAATAAAAGGTTTTGGCAAAACAACTGTCCGAATTTGCAAGTGCCATCCTTTTCATAGAGGCGGAGTTGATCTCCCTTAAAGTTTTAACAAAGTAATGAACGGGATTTTGAAGTGAAAAAAGAAACAATTGGTTTTATGTTAGGTTTGTTCGTTTTATTTGGTGGGTATTATGCTATTAACTATCATTATGCTCAAAAACAACAACAAGAAATGAATGAACGTCAAAATAATCTAAAAGCAACTCAACCCAAAAACCATACTTCACCAAATGAATCTATGGCACCAAAACCTCAAGCGACGACAATTATCGCTTCTTCTGTTGAAAACCAGACTCAAGCGATACCAGCTCCTGAAAAGGAAGTGGCATTACAACCTCTAACTGTTGCAAATCCTTCGGATTTAATTATAAAAAAATCTTATGCAACATTTGAATTCACCCCAATGGGTGGTTGTCTTGGAAACAATAGTTTAGCAGGTGAAAAGCTTGCTTATGACGACCCCTCTCCCGTATCTGTTGTTCAAAATTATTATATTTGTAAAGCTTATGGCTTCCGTATAGGGACTCTAGATCTTCGTGAGCAGCCTGCAGGTATTTCTAAAACCCCACAAGGTGATTTGCAAATTGTGCAAAGAGCTGGTGGTCTTGAGATCACAAGAGTTTTTAAATTTTCAGATAAAAATTACAGTGGTGATTTGCAAATTGTCATTAAAAATATTTCACAGTCTCCTCAAAACACCAATGTTGATTTTGAGTTAGGAGCTACCTCAGACAATAAAAATCATGGTGGTATGTTTTCTTCCGTTCCTCCGCAATACCATTCTGCAGCGGTTCGATTGCCAGATGGAAAAGTTTTAAGAGAATTTACTCCATTTGATGAATCCGCAGGTCCTAAAGCTCTTTTAAATGAATCTGGAAGTTTTTTTAGTTGGATGACCGCCGACTCTCTATACTGGATGAATACCGTAATGCCATTAAATCAAATGCCTGTTGGCTTTGAAATTATGCGTACAGGGTTTAATTATGGCAAAGATGCTCTTTCACAAGTAGATCAAACTGGTTATCAAGCTTGGGTAAAACAACCTGTTAATCTCGCTATTGGTCAGTCTGTCGTTTATAATTATAAAATTTATATTGGCCCTAAAAATGAAACAATTTTAAAAGATTTTGATCAATATCATTTAAGTGAAGCAATTGACTACGGTTTCTTTAAAATTATTGCTCGTCCTATGTATCATATCATTTATTTTATTCATGGACTTGTTAATAACTGGGGTATTGCAATTATAATCTTAACAATTTTAATTAATATTATCTTTTTGCCACTCCAAATTAAAGGTTACGCTTCGGCTCAAAAGCTACAAGTTATTCAACCTCAAATGAAAGCATTACAGGAAAAATATAAAGAAGATAAGCAAGCTCTACAAAGAGAAACAATGGCATTAATGTCAAAAAGTGGTGTAAACCCTTTAAGCGGATGTTTGCCATTATTGCCACAAATTCCCGTATTTTTTGCGCTAGATTCTTGCTTGAGACATACTTTTGATTTACGTCAATCTCCTTTTTTCTTTTGGATAAAAGACCTAACTCAACATGATCCTTATTTTGTTTTACCTATTCTTATGGCATTTTTAATGATTGGTTATCAAAAAATGATGCCAATGCCTTCAATGGATCCGACTCAAGCTAAGATGATGAAATTTCTTCCTATTCTTTTTTCTGTATTCATGGTTTTCTATCCGTCGGGATTAGCTCTTTATGTAATAACGAATACCCTCATCTCAATGATTAGGCAGGCGTTCCTGACACGTCATTACAAGAAAGCTTCTGCAAAATAAAGTAAACTTAATCTAAGGGTCTTTTATAAGACCCAATCATGACCTCATTTTATTTTCATAATCTGGGGTTGTTAATATAATCCAAAATATGGAGTTTTCATGGATAAAAGGCAATTTACGGGAAAGACTCTAGAGGAGGCTTTATCTGAAGCTGCTAAGTCTTTTTCAACAAATAAGGATTTGCTTTGTTATAATGTAATTCAACAACCTTCTACTGGATTGTTTTCTAGGCTGTTTTCTCGCTCCATTCGTATTGAGGCATGGGTCGAAACTGTAAAAGAAGATCTCCAAGCTGCTGCAAGAGAAGTTGTGCGACAAACCTTAGTAAAAAGTAACTCTTCTAAACCCAATCTTTCTCCCGTAACAAATACGAAAAAAGACTCTAAAGAAACAGCTATAAAAAAAGAGTCCTATCAAATTCAACAAAATGAAAAACAAAGTCATTCTTTAAAAAGACAAACAACTCGTCCTGATACACAAATAAATCGTTCCATTTTAAATATGGAAAGCGCAGGCGTTGAAGAATTATTTGATCATTATAATAAATTATTTTTTGCTGCATTTGGTATTTCTCAAGATAATATAGAAACAATTATTCATGATAATGAAACTGTTGTTCGTGTATCCGATCCCGAAATTGAAAAATATTTGAGCAAAAGTGACAAATTATCTTTAGCTTTTGAACATGTATTTAAAAGAGTAGCTCAAAAAAAATTAGGAGATATTTCATCAAGAATCACTCTTGATGCAGGCGAGTCTTCTGAAAAACGAGAAGAACGTCTCATTGGGATGGCTCGTACTTTAGCTGATAAAGTGAAAAAAACGGGTAAAAGTGTTATTTTATCTTCAAAAAGTAGCCAAGAGCGTAGGGTGATTCACCTTGCTCTTGATGGTTTTGTTGGTGTTGCTACTCGAAGTGTGGGCACTGGTGATAAAAGACGTCTTGTTATTTATTCAACTGAAAAAAAACAAAATCATAAAGTTCAAAATTTAGCTCAACAAAATAATAATACGAACAAAGCTCCCTCAATGGATAAAAATGATTCCAATTCTTCTGTTCCAACAAAATTTAAAAAGAGACCACATAAAAAGAGAAATAATCAAAACATAGTAACTAAACAAAATAGAGAACGAGTGGGTGCTTTTTCTTATAATGATTCTTCTGATGAAGAAGAATTAAAAAATGTTAATGTGAAAAAAAATGCAGTCCTAAATAAAGAAAATTAATTATATTTTCTTTTAAAACCTTGCTATTTATATACAAAAAGCAAGGTTTAAATTTTTTTAATTATATACTTAAAATAAAAAGGAATTATGGTTTGAGTTCAAATTTTGATCCAATTTTTGCTTTAGCTTCACCATCTTACAGAAGTGCAATTCATTTGCATAGAATATCTGGAAGAAATTTATTTGAAATAATATCAAAATATGTATATAAACCTACGAGTCAAAATGAAAATTTAAATATTGATTTATTATTGCAAAAATCTAATGGTAAAGCTTTTACTCATTATGTTTATTTAAAAGATCAAAATTTAAATTTAATTGATGATGTTATGATTACTTTTTTTCCTGCTCCTAAAAGTTATACTGGGGAAGATGTCATAGAGGTAGGAGTCCATGGAAATCCTTTAATATCAGCTAAATTACAAAGTTTATTGCGTTCTATTGGAATGCGTGATGCGGAACCGGGCGAATTTACCCAAAGAGCGGTATTAAATGGAAAAATGGATTTAGCCCAAGCAGAAGGGATTAATCAGCTTATTCATACGGAAACATTAGGTGGAATACAGCTTGTTCGAAATACAGTTGAAGGTGTTTTATCTAAAGAAACAGAAATGATTCGCGATCAATTAATATCGATATTGTCATACTTAGAAGCCCATATTGACTTTGCACCTGATGAGGTTGGTGATTACAATCCTTCTTCACTTTTACCTCAAATGGAAGAAGCAAAATCTAAATTAGAGGCGCTATTAAGCACCTACACAACTGGGCTTAAAATAAGAGAAGGAGTAAAAGTCGCTCTTTTAGGCAAACCTAATGCAGGTAAATCTAGTTTATATAATGCATTATTACGTTATGAAAGAGCAATTGTTACAAATATCCCTGGCACCACTCGTGATGTTCTTGAGGATAGATTAGTAATAAAAAATAAAGATTTTGTTTTGATAGATACTGCTGGTATTCGAAATACAACCGATACAGTTGAAAAAATAGGTGTAGAACGGAGTTTAAAAACAGCAAGTATTGCAGATATTATTTGTTTTATTATAAATCTTGAAAACGTTGAATTTGAAAAAGTTTCTGACTTCATTAAGTTTGAAATAAAAACTTTTTTAAGTGAGGCTAAAATAAATCAAGACCAAAAAATATTAGTTGTTATTAGTAAAAAAGATCTTTTAAATGAAAAAGTAATTACAAATATTCAGAGTATATATGAATCTTGTATTTCTGAATTTAAAAAAGAACCTCTTGGCTTATGTTTAAATTCAAGTATCGTTGTTACTTCTATAGATAATACAGAGTTATTATCCAAGTATCTTGTAATTTTGCATGAAGAATTGACAGGGATGTTGACCAAAAATGAAAATCCAGCATTAATTTCTATGAGACAAAAAAATAAAGTAGAAATTGCAATTAAATGTATTGATGATGCTATAAATTTAATTAAGCAAAGAGATTTTCCTGAAAAAATTTCATCAATTATCAATCACGCAAGACAATCTCTTCAGGAGATTGTCGGTGAAATTCATTTAGACAATGTTCTTGAAAAAATATTTTCAACTTTTTGTATTGGTAAATAAGCGATAAACTAGTTTATTTTTTTATCATTTTAATAGCTTACCAATAGCGTATTTGTTTAAATTATTTTAATTTGATTTTTTTTATTAAAAAAGATATCTTTATAAAGAGCTATCAATTTAAATTTGGGAATATAATAATGTTTTTTAAAATATTACTTTATATAATAATTTTTGTTACTTATACAAAAGCTTATTCTAATAAATTAGTATTACATATTTGTGCCAATGACTTGAGATTAGAAGATTCTAGTAAATCAAATACAAATGTTAGTATTGATGTGTTAAAAATTGCGATAAATAACTTTAAACAAAAAGTTGATGTTGATTTTAAATTTGAATTTATGCCCTGGAATAGATGCTTTTCAATGCTTCAAAAGGGTGAAATGGATGCAGCGTTAAATGCATCTTATAAAACAGATAGAGCATTATTTCTTGACTACCCTCCAGACTCTGGACCAAAAGAAAAAAACCTTGTTCTTCTCTTTATAAGGTTGCTTGTTCTGGTTACGTTATCATTACTTTAAAATCGAATCGATTTGAATACAAAGGAGATCCCAAACAACTTCCAAGACCGGTTCGGGTCTCTAGGGGATATTCCATTGTCAATGAATTGGAGTCTGTTTTTCAAAACGATTTGGAAGTCAGTAAAAGTGATACCATAAATATTCAAAAACTCCTTCGTGATAAAGAAGGAAGTGTGATCACACATTTTGCTTATTTATTAGATTTAAAGAAATTTCAAAAAATTTCAAATGAAATAAAAATACATAAAAAATTCTATGTACAAAAATCATATTATGTTCCTTTTTCTAAAAAATCGAAACTTTCTGATAAAGATAAATTATTATTTTGGAATGAAATAAAAAATGTTTTTAATAATAAAGAGCTTATTTCGGGATTGATTTCTAAATATTATTCTCAATAATAACTCATTTTAATTTTTCTCAAATAAAAATAATAAAAATTCTTTTCTTTGATGAAGGAATGGAATAATGCTATTTTTTTAAATAGAATTATAAACATATTTTTATTTAAGGAGATAAATTATGTCATTAATAGAAGCTTATGCTGCTTTTAAATCGAACGAACCACTACGTAGATTTCAATTTCAAAATAGAAAAACAGGCAATTATGATGTGCAAATTGAAATACATTATAGTGGAGTTTGTCACTCCGATATTCATACCGCTAGAAATGAATGGGGTGGATCTATTTATCCCGTTGTTCCTGGTCATGAAATTGTTGGCAAAGTAACTGAAGTAGGATCTTCCGTAACAAAGTTCAAGGTGGGTGATTCTGTCGGTGTTGGGTGCATGGTAGATTCTTGTCGCAATTGTTTTTCATGTAAAAATGGAACGGAACAATACTGTGATAATGGCTGTACGTTTACTTATAATAGCAAACTAAAAGGTTCTGAAACACAAACTTATGGCGGATATGCAAAACAAATTGTAGTGACAGAAGATTTTGTTTTGAAAATTCCTGAGAATTTACCTTTAGATAAAGCGGCACCTCTTTTATGCGCAGGAGTAACAACGTATTCTCCAATGCGTCAATGGAATGTAAAACAAGGGGATCAGGTTGCCATTATTGGGCTTGGTGGATTAGGCCATATGGCTGTTAAGTTAGCCGTAGCAATGGGTGCTGAAGTAACCGTAATAAGTCCGTTCGGATCATAAAAATCAGATTCTTCTAAGTTAGGTGCGAAACATTATATCAATACTTCGGAACCAGAAATGCTAGCTCAAAATGCAAATAAATTTGATTTTATTTTGAATACTGTTTCATCCGATCTTGATTTAAGCCCTTTTTTAAATTTATTAAAACTAGATTCAACAATGGTTCAGGTCGGAGCTCCTGAAAAACCCAATTCATTAAACATATTTCCCCTCATTTTTCGGAGAAGAAGGTTTGCAGGATCCTTGATTGGTGGCATAAAGGAAACACAAGAAATGCTTGATTTTTGTGGTAAACATAATATTTCATCTGAAATTGAATTGATATCCATGGAAAAAATAAATGAAGCGTATGATCGTGTTGTAAAAGGAGATGTCCGATATCGTTTTGTCATAGATATGAAATCTTTTAAATAAATCAATTGTCATTATCTGAATTTTATTTAGGGAATCTTTATTTTATTATTATTTTTCATTTTAAAAATTTTATGATAAGTATGATCTTCCCCCAATTTTATAGACACAATTAACCGACCTTTTTCATTGGTCTAGTTATTTCAAATATAACTGGAGACAGATATCCATTCGACGAATGCTTTCTAACAC
>NZ_JBIPMD010000123.1:0-9534 GCF_044369315.1 Silvanigrella sp. | reverse complement strand
TTTCTATATTCTCTCTGACTTCTGTTAAAAATTCGAGACCATTAATTTGCCTCATGTCTTTTTCACAAATAATAAAATCAAAATTTTTTTCTTGGAGAAATTTAAGGGCCTCGCCTTCGCTAACGCCTTCAAAAACATTTTTGAAACCTAAAGTTTTTAATGACTTTACAATACCTTCACGCGATGCAGGTGCATCATCAACAACAATAAAATTCATATCTGATGAGAGCTCAATGACGTTGGCAGCCATATTATTGCAACCTTTAAGAGAAGGATATTTCTCCTAGTCTATCATATTTTTCTTAAAAAGAAGATCGACAGGAGTGTCAACTCCTTTATTTTTGTTGCATTCTCGGCATGCTGGTACAACATTGCCTGGCGTAGTTGTTCCAAATCGTGCTAAGGGAACAATATGATCTAGAGTAAGTTCTTTAAAAGAAAACTTTTTACCACAGTAGTAACATAACCCAGAAGCACATTTTTGTTGCCACCATCGACTTTTTTTGGCGGCTTTTACTTTGGCTTTTTCTCTTTTTATATGCTCTTCATCTGCAAATTCGTAACTATTTAAATTCATTTGTTATTTTAGGCTGCCCGTGATGGTGAAGGTCCTCCTTCAGAGGACGCTTTGATAACTAATTTAGAAATTGGCAGTTTTATTGTAAAGGTTGTGCCTTCTCCAACAACTGAGCTTAATACTAAATCACCCAAATGTTCCTTTACTATATTTTTGACAATACTTAAACCTAAACCTGTTCCTTCCCCTTTGGGTTTTGTAGTAAAAAAACTATCAAAAATTTTAGGAATGACAACCTCTGGAATTCCAGAACCGGTATCATTTACAGAAATATTAAATGTATTTTCATCTAAATATGCTTTTATTTTTAATTCTTTTTTCTTGGATTCTTTCATAGCATCACAAGCATTGCTCATTAAATTCATTAAAATTTGCTCAAATTTATTGGGGTAACAAATGAGTTCTGCATTGTTATATTTTTCATCAATTTTTATTTCAACTTTTATACTATAATTTCTTATTTTTTGTTTTACTAAAAAAATACTATTTTCAATCAGTTCTATAACACTCTTACTTTCTTCTACTTCTTGAACATCTTTTCTTGAATAATTTCTGAGATGATCCACAAGTTTATTTATTTTATGGCAAGCTCTCGTAATTTGAGATAAATGTGAAGTTAAATTGTTTTCAAAGGATTCATTATTTTCTGTTTTTTTCATTTCGTCTTTAATATCTTCGCAGGTAAGTTGAATCATAGTTAGAGGTCCTCTAATATCATGAACAACAGTTGCGGATAACTCACCTAAAGCTGCAAGTTTTGAGATATGAAGAATTTGGGCGTTTAAATAATCATTTTCTTTCTTTAAATAAATATTTTTTAAACATTTTTTTGCTAATGGAATAATATCATTTTTTATAGAAAACGGCTTTTGAATTACTTCATAGCAATCTATTTTATTTGATTTATCAATGATTTTATTATTAATATAACCAGTCATTATGATTAATAAAGCGTCTTTATTTATGTTACGTATTTCACTTATTAACGAAAAGCCATCTCCATCAGGAAGTTGAATATCAATTAAAAAAAGATCAAAATTGTTAGCTGAATTTTGAATAATCGTTTTGGCTTCGTAAAAACTACTCGCTGTTGTTGTAGAAAAATTGAGTGAATTAAATTCACGCACAATACGATTTTGTGTATCGCTATCATCTTCGACCACGAGTATGTTTAGTTTTCCTAAGTCCATCAAGTGGATCCTTGTAAACAATAATAATTCAAAAAAGTAACAACATTATATCGGCTATTTATTTCTTTAATTAACAGAAGCTTGAGTGCAAAAATTATCCAAAAACAACAAATTTTTTTAATATATTGATTTTGCTTTCTTTTTGTTCTCAAGAATCTCTTTCTCTATCTTATTCTTCTCTTTTTCATGAAGAAAACGCCTAATTTCAAAGGCAAGTTCAATTTTCGCTGAATGGTTTTTAAATTTTTCAATCAATATTTCTAAATCATCATAATTATTAGTTTTGTCTATGGAATTGTAAATCTCTGTAATTTTTTGTGCCCCTTTTTCAGAAATTTCTTTACAAATTTCTAAAGTTTCAATGCAATCCATTTGATACTCTTTTGCCTCAGTTAAAATTTGTAAAGTATTATCAATTATAGATTTTCTAACTTCTCTTCGCGAAACATAAATAAAACTTCCTCCGCTTATGGCAGCAGCAAAAAAAGTTAAAATAAAAACAGATGGCAAATACTCTAACAGGAGGTCATCAGATATACGAATACTAATTGCTTTCTCCTGAATGAGTCTAGATAAAACTTCTAAATTAAACATTATTTTAGTAAAGTTTTCATTTTCGTTATTCAAAACCTTCAGCATTTTATCATAGTTATTTTCTTCTTTTTCTATACTTAAATCGATTTCTTTTTGAATTGTTAAAGTATAATCATTAATAATTGGTGTTAAAATTTTAATATTACTTGTCATAAAAGGATCAATATTAAATTTATTAATTTCTTTTGAATGAGAAACAATGGCAATAAAATCTTTTCTAATATCTTTAATAAAATCAGATTTTAACTCTTTTTTTTGTTTTGCTGTTAAGTCTTGTTGATTTGCTAAAATAAACTTATAAATGTTGCTATGAGCTCTTGATAATGTCTCTTTTGCTTCTAATATTTCGCGTTGCGCTAAAAAATAATTATCTGTTAATCCTAAAATTTTCTTTTTTAATTGATTGACATAGATGGAACCAAAAAGACTATTTAGCATGAGGAAACAGATTAGAGAAATGGCAAGGCCATTTATGATCCAACCTAAATGAGGTTTCCTTTTAATAAGTTGCATAAATCTTATTCCAAAAAATAAGGTTTTAAATATTCAACTTACCTATCGGCTACATATTTTATTTTGGTATAGGCTGAAAAAATTTCCCAGCTCGAACAAATTCGAACCATTTTAAAAGATCAGGTTGTCTTGTGGAAATATATTCAAATGCATTGGGACATGTTTTTGCAATCCAATGTTCAAGAATTAGGTTTTGTTCTTGTTTACTTAATAAAAAATTAGGTTGATGGATAGAAAGTGATTCTCTTAAAGTTTGTAATATAATTCCTGCACAAACAGATACATTTAGAGATTCTGTAAACCCATACATTTGGACAGATACGTACATATCTGCGTAATTTTTCCACTCAGGAGAAACACCGTGTAATTCACTGCCATAAATGAGCGCAATTTTTTGATCACCTATAAAGTTTTTAAATTCATTTGAATGAAAGGAATTACTAGGGAAAGAAGGGATTTTATCCATATAATGTTCAGATGTTCTTGAAAAATCAGGTAAAGAAACAAGCGCAATTTTATAACCACTATTTTTTAAAATATGTGCGCATTCTTCCACTGTATTTATTCGTTTTGGCATAAGCCATTGGCTTGCGCCTCTATCAATGGTATCAGCAGCTTTAAATCTCATTTCTTTATTGGAATATAAAAAAAATAAATCTAAAAATCCAAAAGAATCAATTGTTCTTAAAATGGCACTAATATTATGGGCGTGATGTGTGTTTTCAAACACAGTTAAGACCTGTCTGCTTCTTATCTGCGCTATTTTTTCCATTTTGCCGATTCTTGCGTCTGTAAAAAAGCCTCTTAGTGCAGCATTAATTTTTCCAAAGTCATTTCTCAACTGCTCTGGAATAAAGTATTGTGTAGGCACATTTGAAGAAGTCGTTGATTCCGTCCAAATCATTTTTATCCTTTCTCCCCTTTTTTTGTGAGGATTTCTATGTCTACTCAAAATATATTCCCTTCATCAACTAAAATATTTACCCCAGGCCAACCAGCTCCTAGAGGAAAGACCTTAGTTACAAAAGGTTGGCTTCAAGAAGCAGCATTGCGCATGCTTTTAAACAATCTTGACGTTGAGGTTGCAGAAAAACCTGAAGATTTAGTTGTCTATGGGGGAAGAGGAAAAGCAGCGCGTTCTATGCCTGATTTTCATAATATTTTGAAAGCGTTGCAAGAACTCGAAAATGAGGAAACCCTCTTAATTCAAAGTGGGAGTCCTGTTGCGCGCATTAAAACTTGGCAAAATGCGCCTCGTGTTTTGTTAGCAAATAGCAATTTAGTAGGAAATTGGGCAAATTGGAATCATTTTGATGAGCTCGAGAAAAAAGGCCTAATGATGTATGGTCAAATGACAGCGGGCAGCTGGATTTATATTGGCTCTCAAGGAATCGTTCAGGGCACCTACGAAACTTTTTATGAAGCATTTCAACAACATTATAAAGGTGTTACAAAAGGGCGTTACGTTTTTTCTACAGGTCTTGGGGGAATGGGAGGAGCGCAGCCTCTTGCTGCCGTATTGACAGGAGCCTGTTTTTTAGGAATTGAAGTCGATAAAAAACGAGCAGAAATGCGCTTAAAATCTGGACATCTTGACGAAATCCATAATGACATTGATTCCGCAATGAATTCTCTTAAAAAATCATTATCTGAAGGACTTGCTAAAAGCATTGCTATCATTGGAAATGTAGCTGATATTCTACCAATATTATTAGAACGTAACGACTTTCATCCCAGTCTTGTAACCGATCAAACATCAGCTCATGATCCAACTTACGGATATGTTCCGCAAGGTTATTCTATGGAACAAGTGCTCCAAGAACGAAAGTTAAACCCAAAAAAGGTGGAACAAGATGCTATGCAAAGCATTGGAAAACATGTTCGTTATTTGTTAGAACTTAAAAATAGAGGCATTCCAACATTTGATTATGGCAATAATATTCGTGCAATGGCAAAAAAAGTAGGAGTAGAAAATGCATTTGATATTAAAGGATTTGTCCCTGAATATATTCGTCCTCTTTTTTGTAAAGGAAAAGGTCCTTTTCGATTCGTAATGTTAAGTGGAGATTCTGAAGATCTTAAAAAAGCAGATCAAGCGCTTATGAATTTATTTCCACATCATAATGATATTCAAAGGTGGTTATCTTTAGCTCCAAAAAGGATATCTATTCAAGGATTGCCTGCCAGAATTTTGTGGTTAGGATATGGAGATAGATTAAAAGCAGGGTTACTCTTGAACGAGATGGTAAAAAGCGGAGAAATTTCTTGTCCCGTTGTCATTGGAAGAGATCATTTAGATTGTGGAAGTGTCGCTTCCCCATATCGGGAAACAGAAGATATGAAAGATGGCAGTGACGCCGTTGCAGATTGGGCTCTTTTAAATGCTTTTGGCAATATTTCAAGTGGGGCTTCTTGGGTCAGTTTTCATCATGGGGGTGGAGTCGGAATGGGATATTCCCTTCATGCTGGAATGGTGATTGTGGCAGATGGAAGTCATGAGTCTTCAGAACGTTTAAAGAGAGTTCTCACATTTGATCCTGCAATGGGTATATTTCGTCATGCAGATGCAGGTTATGAAAGTTCGCGAAAAATTGCTGGGGAGCAAATGAATCGTTCCGTAGAATCGGACTCTCCCTATTTTTATCCTCGATATTTATCAAACGCTGAGGTGAATCATGGCGGCAAAGATTTGGTCTACAAAAAAGAATAAAAAAATTATTTTTAAAAATTCTCCATGTGTAGTTACTATGCAAGGACTGAATAACTTAGAAAATAATATTATTACTTCAAAAGATATGAAAATTCTTAAAAATCAAGATGTTTATATATCCGATGGCGTTTTTCAGGCAATCGGAGAAAATATTGCAGAAAAATATGTTAACTTATCAGATTGTGAAGTAATTGATGCTTCTAATTTAGTTTTAATGCCTGGTTTAATTGATTGTCATAACCACCCTATTTTTGCGGGCAGTCGGGCTAACGAAACAGTGCTAAAATCACAAGGAATGTCTTACGAAGAAATTGCGGCTAAAAATGGTGGCATTGCTGCAACAATGAAAGCAACTCGAGCGGTTAGCAAAGAAAAGTTAACAGAAATTTATAAATTAAATGCAAGAGATGCACTTGCGAAAGGTGTTGTTCTTCTCGAAGCAAAAACAGGATATGGATTAAATCCAAAAGAAGAAAGAAAAATGCTTGAAGCTCTTTATAACGCCTATAATGATGAAGATGCTCAGGATTTACCTGCTTTATCTCCAACTTATTTAGGACCTCATGCCGCAAGTCCGGAATACAGAGGACTCGATAATTATATTCAAGCTCTCGTAGAAGATTTACCAAATATAGCTGCTTTAGGTGAAGAAGCGGTTAAAAAAGGAATTTCGCTTCCATTAGCTGCAGATATCTTTTTAGAAAGAAACTTTTTTACAAAGGAACAATCTGAGCGTTGGTTGGGAGCAGCCTTGCAACATGGCTTAGATGTTCATATTCATTCGGACGAATTTTCAAGAAGTGGTGGCGCCGAACTTGCGGCAGAACTTGCACGGAGAGTAGAGCAAACTGCTTCTAAAAGAAGACAAAAAGGACGTGTATTGACGGTCGACCATTGTCAATATTCTACAGAATCCGATTTAGGAAGACTTGCTACTTTAGGTGTGATTGCAGTTGCTCTTCCTTCAACAAGTTTTTTTAGTCGAATTCCATATGTTGATGCAAAAAGATGGAGAGCATCGGGGGTTAAAATAGCGATTGCAAGTGATTTTAATCCTGGAAGTGCAATCATAAATAATATTTGGTTTGCTTGTTACCTTGCGCTATCGCAATGCGCCTTTTCTCTTCCTGAAGTGTATGCTGGTGTTACTGTAAATGCAGCACTCGCTTTAGGTGTAGAAGATAGTTATGGAATTATTGAAGAAGGAAGAAAAGCAACCTTAGTTGCTTTTGAAGGAAATTCTGCAGACGATTTTTTTACTTCTCCAATCGGTGATCATGTAAGACACGTGGTATTATAAATTTGATTTTTTGTTTATTTATAATTCACTTTAAGGAGAAAGAATGGCAGGGTCAAAAACTATAAAAATTGTCTATTGGGTATTTACCATTCCTTTTGTTGGAATCATGCTTTTTTCTGCTTTTGGTTACTTTACTTCTTCTCCTCAAATGGTAGAGGGAATTCGCTCTCTTGGTTATCCACTTTATATGTTAAAAATATTAGGAACCGCAAAAGTTCTTGGTTCTATTGCTATCCTTTATAATAAATTTAAAACATTAAAAGAGTGGGCTTATGCAGGATTTGTCATTAATTTAATTGGTGCTGCAGCTTCGCATCATTTTTCTGGCGATCCTATGTCCAAAGTAATTCCTCCACTTGTTGTTCTTTGTGTTGTATTTATTTCCTATTTTTTATGGAAGAAAAAATAACCCTTAAATATGACTCATAATTTCTATATTAACGTTACTTGGGTCTGATATATAAAAATTTTTATAATTAACTTCTACCGAACCTATACCAAATTTTTTACTCTATAAATTTGGTTCGGCTCTTATATTAAGTTTTTTATCTATAGCAGTACAATGAATTTTATTAAATTGAATTTTATTTACTAAAAAAGCAATATGTTGAGGATTTGGAAGACGAATTTCTTCATTCATTCTTACCCTTTTTTTTATTTTAAAAGAACAGTAAAATATCTATTGTTTCAAAAAAATAACTTTATGCTTAATCTCTTATTCCAAGAATTTAATTTTCCTTTTGCATGGAGAACATTATGATCACTCAAAAAACGAACGAATTCCTTTTAAGAGCTCTTAATACATCTCGTTTTGCACTATATACTTTTGAAGGTTTTCCTATTCATATTGTGCGAAATATTTTTGGTATTCATAAAAGTCCAAAGACACCTGTGCTGGCGGAGTTTATAAGATCTTTAATTATAGAATTAAATCTAATGCTTGAAGAAGACATTAGAAACATAAACGAAAATATATATACAAAGGAATTAATTTACCCCGAAAATCCAATAACTCATGCAAAAAGATACATTAATATATTAATTGACTCTATGAATTCTTCAATGCGAGCAAAGAAAAATGAATATCAAAAATTTTCTAAAAATATTGAAGAAGATGTTAATAGTTACCCTAAGTATTATAGAAGAAATTTTCATTTTCAAACAGATGGGTATTTATCCAAAAAATCGGCAGAATTATATGCTCATCAAACAGAAATTTTATTTAAAGGTACCTTAGGGCTTTCGCGAAGGTTGTTATTAGCTCCCTTACTTAAGCATATTCAAAATCAAAAAAATCATTTAAAAATTCTTGAAATTGGCTGTGGTTCTGGGGAAAGTACACAAATATTATTAAATTCATGTAAAAATGTATCCGTAACAGCAATCGATCTAAGTAAATCTTATATAGAATATGGCAAAGAGAAATTAAATAAATATAGCAATGTAAACTTTATTAAAATGGATGGAACAGATTTATCATCTCTAAAAAATAAATATGATATTGTTTTTTCGGTTTATTTATTTCATGAGCTTCCTGAAAAAGAACGATATCAAATTATAGAGACTTGTTATAACGTTCTTAATCCAAAAGGAGTTATGTTTCATATTGATTCTATTCAAATGGATGATGTCCCTAAATATAATTGGGCAATTCAAAATTTCCCACTTAATTTTCATGAACCATTTTATATGAATTATATAAAAAAACCTTTATTAGATATTATAAAAAATTATGAGTTTAAAGATTTAGAGACTCAAATTAGGTTTTTATCAAAAAGCATTTTATGTCATAAATAATCGCTTAATAAGATTGATTTTAAGTAAAATATAAAATAACCGATATAAATAACATCTGTTCCATTTAGTTAAAAAATTTATAAATTTTAAAGGTATAAAATGACAAATAAAAAGCATCATTCTAAAGATACTCACGAGTATAAAGAAGGTCACACAGAAGGATACATTGAAGGTCAAAAAGATATTTTAAAAATATTTGATGATATCTTATCTACGGGACAAACGGATGTTAGCAAAATTGGTAATGTAAATAATTCTAAGTATGTTGAAATTAAGAAAAAAATTATAGAGCTTATGAAAACATCAAAATAACATTGAGGGAAAAGAGATAAAGTTAAAAATATTAAAAATCATAATCTATTTTACTACAAACCTAACATTAATTTCATTGTGCTTTGCATCTGAAATCAATAATGCAGAAAAAGAAATTTTAATAAACCCTTCTGATAAAAAAAGAAATGCTTTTGAGCCTGAGCCTCAGTCTGAATTTTTAATATGGGGCAAACCAGGGTCTGATGCTTTATACCTAGGAATGTGGTCATATCATATAAGTATTTTAATTGGTGAAGATGCCCATGAAGAATGGGAACATACTCTTGTGGCCGCTTCCTATAATGGATTTATTTTAGGAACTTTTGTGAATTCTTTTAATCAAAGGTGTTACGTTTTTGGAGTTCATCGCAGTATTTTACACTCAGGTGACACGTCTGGTTTTTCCACAGATATTGGTTATAATTTAGGTGTTGTACATGTGTCCTACCAATAAGTGCATTTTACAAACAAAATGAATGCTAGTAAATTTTTTATAGAGAGTGGTTTTTGATTTTGTTGATGGTATCGAGATAATTCCAAG
>NZ_JBIPMD010000122.1:0-9539 GCF_044369315.1 Silvanigrella sp. | reverse complement strand
GCACTGCTTACTTCCACGCTGATGGCTAATCTTTACGTGGGTGAGATTCGCACTCACTGGTTCTTACGCACTTATCTTGGCGCACCATAATAAAATCCTATTTTTTTATAAAATATAATAATGTAAAAGAATGGCTGTCTAACTTAATCCAAGACTTCTATAGAGTAGTGATAGAGAAAATTAATCTTTCAAAGAACAAAAGATTAATTATTGTCTCATTAATTTAAAATATAAAATATAAATTTATATGTCAAGATTGGAAATATGTCCGTTACTTTAATAATTGAATTAAATGAATTTATCCTGATATTTAGTTAATGAAAAATTTTTTTCGTTATAATAATTTTTAATAAAACTAGATAAATATAAAAATTCAAGTAATTTTATATTATTAGTTTGCGCAACAATATCATGTTTTGGGTTAATAATGAACTCAAAATAAAATCATTTAAAAATTAGCTACTTTTAACTTTTCTATTTTTATTATTTGCTGTTTATTAAATGTATATTTGTATTTATTCAGTATTTTTTAGATTTGATTTTTAATCAATATGTGAATTTTTATCTCTCAGTTATAAAATTCATTATAAAATAAGAGAAAATTTTAGACATTGTATAATTTCTGCTAATGTAAAATTTATTAAAGCCAAATTTTATGTTAAAATTATAATGACAGCATTTAAGAAGAATGAAATTTAACTTTCAAACAAGTTCAATACAGAATGTATAAAATACAATAATAAGTATCTTTGGCTAATTATTTTTAAAATAAAAACTTACTTTTTACTACAAATAATTGTCATTAAGCCAAAGCTAAAATACTTTTCAAATAAAAATATAGGAAAATATAAAATTTTATATAATAAAAAATGAGAAAAATATTTTTCTAAAGACTTTATTTCATTTTCAGATATATTCTTTTTTTCAATTTCACCCAACCACCAAAAAATATAAGCGTCTAATGTTCCATATTTTAATATTTTTTCTACTTTCCAGCCTGAATTTTCTAATAATAATTCAATAGACTTTGCAGAATAGATAACGCTATGGCGCGGAGTGTGAAACCCAGCCCAATTCTCTTTTTGAATTTTTCTAGATATGGAATTAAAATTTGGAACTTCAATAATTAATATAGAATCTTCTAAAGATAATTCATGCATTTTTTTAAGCAATTGTTTCGGATTAAAATGATGTTCTAAGCTATGCCACATTGTTATTAAATTAAATTTAGTTTTAAATTCAATTGTATTAAAATCACCTGAATACAAATTAATATTATCAAATATATTTTTATTTTTTATCCAACCATTATTTGAGAAATCAAATCCAAAACATTTCCAACCTGTTTTTTTTTCTAATTCATTCAAAAAGGAGGGATGCCCACAGCCAAAATCTAATATTCTTGTTTCTTTATTAAATTTTTTATTTAAATTTATTAAAAAGTTTGCACGTCTTTTATCTAACATCAATTGCCATTTTTTTACTAAAAAAGTATATTTTCCCCAAATATTCTCACTAGAATAGGGTAAATAATTTTCTCCATAAAACTCCACTAATTCTTCTTCTTGTGGAGGATCATATAAATATATAGAATCACAATTTAAACACTTATGAAATGAAAACACAGAATCATTATTTTGCATTTGTACTTTAGTAGAAACGAAAAATTCAGAATTAAAATTATCACAGATAGGGCATTTTTTGTTTTCATTCATAAATTAGGTTTCACAATTTTCAGGATATTTTTTAAACTGGTAATAGGTTTCATTTAAAAAATTTAATATTTTATGATTCATCACCTTTTTACTACCATTCGATAGATCTGGAAATTCAAAAATAGCATCGTATTTTAATAACTTTGAAATTTGATTATGTGTTTTATAATCTCCAGATGTTAAATTGAATCTTTCATAGGAT
Organism: Silvanigrella sp.; assembly: GCF_044369315.1. NCBI lineage: Bacteria > Pseudomonadati > Bdellovibrionota > Oligoflexia > Silvanigrellales > Silvanigrellaceae > Silvanigrella > Silvanigrella sp. The sequence goes on along the minus strand of NZ_JBIPMD010000122.1, from coordinate 7,622 downwards.
TTATAATGCTTAAATAACTTACAAGTAAAATATACAATATCATCAACATGAATATAATTTAAAATATTTTCACCATACTTAACACGTTTTTTTTCATACCAGTTTTTAGGATATCTTTCAGGTCCAAGAATTCCAGAAAGATGCAAAATTAAAGCCCCTTTTTTTCTTAGTTCTTCTTCTACATAAATTCGGGGATCATCTAAATTTAATTTAGAATTTTCATCAATCTCCTCATTTTCTGTTTGACTTTTATATGCTGAGGTGGTCGATAAAATGATCACATTTTTATTTTTTAAATACTTATCAAAAAATGTTAAACAATTTTCTATTTCATTTTTATTTTGAACCACAGGAAAAGTCCATAATATTTGATCAAAAGAACTTATATTTTTCCAACTATCCTTATTTAAAAGGTCAAAATAAAAAAAATTGTCTGTATTTTCTTGTAATTTTCTGCTTGTCCAAACATTATTTGAATATTTTTTTAAATAAAAACCAGCAACGTAACCTAATCCTAATATAAGACATTTTTTATGTTCATCATTCATGAATAATATTGTTCCGTTAATAAAGATTAATATAGGAAAAAGTAGAAGGTAAATTAGCTAAAAGTGCGGGCATTTTTTCAGAACCAAGATCTTTTGCAACCAAACGACAAGTAATACGAGAGCTTAAAATAACACCAGGCAATCCAGCACCAGGTTGTGTATTTGCACCAACAAAATAAAGACCATCAATTTCTGGTGAAGAATTAGACGGACGAAATCCCGCACTTTGTAAAATCCAAGGTTCTAAACCAAAAGCGTTACCTAAGTGACTTCTTAACGTCGTATCAAAATCGGATGGAGTAAAAATGCTTTCTTCTACAATAGAAGATTTTAAACCTGGTAAAAATTTCTCTTCTAAAAAAGCTCTTACTTTATCAGCAATCACATTTTTATAGGAATCCCAATCTGTCTGACTTGCTAAATTTGCAACAGGGACAAGAGCATAAATAACTTCACCTCCCTTGGGAGCCAAACTCGGATCTGAGCGGGTAGGAATATGAATATAAACACTAAAATCTTCAAACTCTATTTTTTTAATAAAGATATCTTCTAATAATTCTTTGTAACGCGGCCCTAAAGCAATAGTGTGCTGGCACATTTCAGGCCATTGTTTATTTGTACCAAAGTACATTAAAAATGCAGACATACTTAAATCAGCTCTAGATAATTTACGAGATAATTTTTTAGGAAACGCATTCCCTTTTAAAACTGTTTTTACAAAACGATGCATATCCGCATTTACAAGTAATTTATTGGAAACTAATGTTTGATTAGAAGTTTCTACAACAAAATCTCCAGATAGGTTTTTTGAAACAGATTCTACTGGAGAGGATAAAAACGTAACACCACCTAATTCGCTAAATCTTTTATCAAAAGCCTGAGCAAGTTTATTCATTCCGCCAATGGGATGAAATACACCATAGGCTCTTTCTAATCGATTGATTAAACTATAAACAGCAGAGGCACGAAAAGGGTTCCCGCCAATTAATAACGGATGAAAACTTAAAAATTGTCTTACTTTTTCATTTTTAACAAATTTTGAGACCATAGAATATACAGGCCTGACAGCATTCAATTTTAATAGCTGTGGAGCAACGCCTAACATAGAATAAGGATTTGAAAAATTTTTATCCCCTAATTCAACAAAGCCTTTTTGAAATATTTTTTCTGCATGAGCAAAAAAAGCCTTCACACCTTCAACTTCTTCAGGACAAATTTTATTTATTTCATTTAAAAATTTATCTTGCGAATTATAGTGAGCTATATTTGTGCCATCGTGAAAAACAACATTATAATAAGGATCGACAGGAACAAACTTGCAATAATCTTCTCTATTCACTCCAGACATTTGAAAAATATCATCTATTAAAAAAGGAGCCGTTATAATGGAAGGCCCCCTATCAAATAGATATCCATTTTTATTTTCTACATAAGCTCTGCCACCAACTTTATCAAGAGCTTCTATAAGAGCAACAGAAAGTCCCATACTTTGTAAAGTTAACGCACTAGACAAACCACCAAAACCAGCACCAACAACAATAGCATCATATTTTTTCACGGTAATTCCTCTTTACTAATTAGTTTTGCTACTTTTAATGGATGAAAACCAATTACTACTTTTAAAAATATAATCATTTTTTTAAAATGAGATATAACAATTCTTTTCTTAAAAATAAAAGATTTATCTATTAATATTTTTCCAAGAATGGACCCATAAACAGCAACCATGAGTTTAACACAAAGACGAGCACGAAATGAAGGAATATATTTAATACCTTCTAATGACTCACAATAATATAATATGGCTATATTTGATAGATCTTTAATTATTTCTATTTTATTTTGTTTATTTATATCACTTGAAAAAAATTCTAAAGAATTTTCAATTTTGTGTTTTTGAAACAATGAAATTGGAATATAAACCCTTTTTTTTTCGAAATCTTCTTTTACATCCCTTAAAATATTTGTTATTTGCATAGCAGATCCTAGCTTTTCTGCTGCATTTAATGCAATAGGACTTTTTTGTGTTCTAAATATTTTAGACATCATAATGCCAACAACGCCTGCTACTCGATAACAATATAAATTAAAGTCGGAAATATTTAATGGCTGTGAAAAATTTTCATCCATTAATTGACCAGAGATAAGATCTTCAAAATATACCTTTTCTAAAGAAAGATTTTTTATTAACAAACGAGAATTCATAATAAAGTCTAAAGCTGAGTCATAATTAATTACAGAATATAAACTTAATGAAATATTTTTTATCAATTGAGGAATAAAATCATCCAATATTTCCATATCATCGGACCAAAAAATATTTAAGAGCTGGGTAGAAAATTTAGAACCACTTGCTTCAGGTATATTTAATAAAAAATTCTCATCTGTAGCATCATCTATTAGCCTACAAAGTGTATATATAAAATAAGAACTATTTCTCTGTTCTTTAGGTAACACTAGCGATGAAATATAAAATGACTTTCCATGATTCCAAGTTATTTTTTTGCATATTTTTGAAAAATTTAAATAAGAACTAATTTCTGATTCTTTTGAAATATTTTTTAGAATATGAATTTTTCTAGAATAAAGTAATTTTTGATTCCAATCATTCTTTATTCTCTTGGGGTTTAATACTTCTATAGTTGATAAAATATTATCAACAGATTTTGCTCTATAATAAAAGGGGGCGGATTCAATGGTTTTCTTAAATTGAATTTCATTAAATGCGATTGATTTTATTTTTTTAGGATAAGTAAGACCAAAAAAAGAGTTTGAGTTTTTTAATATTAATTCTTTATTTGATATTGAATGTATTTTTGAAGTTAATTCATTATTTATAAAACCAATATGAAACATTTTTTCAATACTCGGAAAAAAGTAATTAACTTCATATTCATTTTTATTTCTAGCATGCCACCAATACCAATTGTTTTTAATAGAATAAAGTGATTCAAAACCTGCATTATGATCAAAATATAGATTTGCATTTTCAAATTTATATAAATTTGTATTTCTTTTAGAAAGCTTAATACTTAAAGGAAAGTCATAAAAATTCGATTTTCTTTTACAGATATCCATTAAATCAAATTTAGGAGATAAATCAAATATTTTAATAAATCCATTTGCATTATTTTTATATGAAATAAATTGCCAAAAATGCTTTTTACTAGAACTCAAATCAAAATCTTTATTTACTTTAATGCAAGAAACATCTCTTGGGTATTCTATTGATAATTGAATATACCTCTTTAAAGAATGATCAGGAAACCAAAGCTCTAAAGTAGGAGTTTCTAAACGGAACCACTTTAATATTTTTTCATTAAATTCATTTTTTTCATTCCCTTCAAAAAAAGAATAACTATACCCTACAATTTTATTTTTATAATAGCATGTAAAATATATAGAGGAATTCTCAAAGTTATTTATATCTTTTAACTCAAAACAATCTTTCAACGAAAGAATTATAATAACATGTAAATCGTCTTTATTAATTTCTAAATAAAACCATTCATAAGATACATTATTTTTAATTTTTGAAAGAATTATTGGTTCCTGATTTTCAATTTTTGCAATTTCAGCGTCTTGAATTTCAAGTATTTTCATAAAGCATAATTTTCTTTTACTATAGATTTATTATATTTGAGGTGTATCATAGAAAATATTTTCTTTTTTATTTCATCAAATGGTTTTTCAATAATTTCAGATAAATACTCTCTAGAATCTTTATTAAAATGAATGGAATCTAATTGAATTGAATTTAAATGAAGAAGATACGACGCCTTATAAAAACACTTTTCAAAAGCATGGAATTTTTTTGCGTGATTTAAAAAATATTCTTTAAAACAATTATTAATTAATTCATTGTTCATTTGAATTTTTTCATCTTCATTTAAAATATCTAAAAAAGACAATACAACAGCACTTCTCATGCCTGAGTTTAAATCTTCATATAACTTGTCACGATTTAATTCGGGTATAAAATTCTTAATGTCATCAAATATTTGATATATAATTCCATAAATTTTAAATACGTTCTCAAGAATAATGATGTCATTTTTGTTGATATTCAACAATTTTTTAGCACAATCAAAAGCAAGTGAAATTAACTTAGAAGTTTTTAATTCTGCGCACCTTTCATAAAATTGCCATCTTTCATTTTCTGATAATAAAAAATGATGATAAGTGGTTTCGGTATTCTTACTGCTTAAATCTAATGCTTGACCAATATGGCAGTCAAACAAAGTATCCATTACGATAGATTTTAAATTTTGCGGAACATATTTAAGTGCCAAAAAATACATCCAATTTGCAGTATTTAATGCTTGTGGCATTCCATATTTTACATGCAGAGATTCTTGTCCTCTTCTTTCTTTGCTATCATCTTCAATATCGTCAACTACAAGACTCGCACTGTGAAGAATTTCAATTGTTATTGCGACTTTATTCATTTTTTCAAATATTTTTTTTTCACTTTGTTTTATATTAGATAATTTCTCTGAAAAATTTCCTTCCAAATAAAAATTTCTAAAAAGCCAATAGCATAACATTGGCCTAATTCTTTTTGCTTGTGTTGAAAAAGAACTACGTGCTGTTTGAATTAAATATTTTTGAAGAATAGCTTGAATATCTTTATTATCTTCATATAAGATTTCATATAATTCAGAATCTAAAAAGTAATTTAATTTATCCGAAAAATATTTTAAATCATTTAAATAAGGATCATTTATTAAATTATTCATATAATTTTTATCTCTTTTTTATAAAAGATCAATACTAAATGCAAACCAGCAACAAATAAACCCATTAAAATTACAGGATATAAAAAATATTTCATATATAAATCACTTGAAGTATTTTGTATGATATTACCACCTGTTATAAACCAGTCTTCCTTAGGTTTTGAAACAAGAATTAAAGTAGTATATATTGATCTTAACGCTGACATACCAAAATGCATTGAGTACTCAAGACTCGTCAAACCACCGATAGTCTTTCTACTTTTATTTTCTTCAAAAACATCCATATATTCAATAATTAAACTTATTAGAGTTAAAAAAACTCCAAACCATAAATATATTCCTTTAAATTCATCTAAAAATAAAAAATAAATAGACCAAGGAAAAAGAATAGAATTTAAAGTGTGCAATAAATGTTCTTTTCTAGAGTCTTTTCTTGCATACAATTTATATTTATATAAATGAAAATATAAACCATCAATTGATGCTACTATTAAAAATAATAATAAAAACAGACAAGACAATAATTTAAATTCAACTAACATTGCATTACCTACTGGCAAATTTTTTTAAAATATGATCTGCAATTCTTCTGGCAGATTTCATTACCATGGTAACACCAGCACCAGGATGAACACCAGCACCTACAAAGTATAAATTTTGAATATCTGTCAAACCTGAAAAATGAAAATTCATAGGCTGAAAGGATGAACAAGTAGCACTATATATTCCCCCATTAAGGCTATTTGCCCTAACCTCTAATTCGTTTGGAGTTATTACCTTAAATATTTTTCCTTTTAATTTGAGACCTAATCTGGTTCTGCAAATGTTTAAAATTTTCTCTGAGTATTTATTTATAAAATTTTCGTCCCACTTGACGTGAGCTAAAGTATTCGGAGCCATAGCAGAAATAAATAAAACACGAGATGAAACACTTTTATCTGTGGCGTGTGGCCAAACTAAATAAACACAGGGATCTTCTGGAATTTGATTTTTTTCACAGACTTCAATAAAGCTCTTCCTCCAGCTTTCAGGAAATATTTTAATATGATGATCAAGGACAATATCATCTTCTAAATCAAATAAAATCACAAATTGACTTTCAGATGGTCTATATTGGTTTTTTTCAAGTTTTGAATTAAATATTTTTCTGACTGAAGGGATTTCTAACCATGTCTTTGATGCTATAAAAGGATCGCTATTAGATATGATAACGTCATATCTACAATCATGAACTTTTTGATCTTTTTCATAAGTTAATTTAAAGTTATTTCCTTGTTTTATCTTATCAATTAATTTAACAGATAATACTTTAGAATTAAAATGAAACTGCGTATTATAATCCAAAGCAGCATTATACAAATGCTGCGCAATGGAATACACACCGCCTTTAGGAAATACTATTTCAGAAATTAACTCTACATGTGCAACGCTTAATATTCCACCTTGAGCTTCATCTGGATTCATTCCAACGTAACTTGCAAAATGATAAAAAAATTCTCTCAAATTTGAATTGGATAACAAAGAATCTACAACTTTTGAATAGGGAGTTAATGTAACTTTAGGGTATTTTAAAAATAATCCAGAAGATAAAGACTTCAGCCCAAGTTGAAAATAGGATGGAGGATCAACATGAAAAATATGATCTTCAGCAAATTCATAAATAGAAGAAGAAATTTTCATAACTTCCTCAAATTGCCTTGAAATATTTTGATCTATTTTATGAAAAAAAGAAACAAGTTGATTTAAACCTATTGGCAATGACCAATCCGTTTGATCACTAAAAAGCAATCTACAGCCTGTGAGCAAAGGAATTAATTCTGGAGGATTTTTTTTTAATATTTTAAAAATTTGATAAATTTCATTGGGCAATGAAATTAAAGTCGGGCCTGTATCCCAAGAGATACCATCTTCATTTGTGTAACGAAACATTTTTCCACCATATGTTTCAGCAGATTCAAAGACATCTATTTTAAACCCTTCTTTAGAAAGAAGTGATGCTATTGATAAGCCACCTACACCAGATCCAATGATTGCTACTTTAATAATTCTTCCCCTAATATAATTAAATCATTTCATATTCAAGGTTTTTCAGATACCATAAATTCAGAATATCATCAACTTTTTCAATGAATTTATTATGAAATATATTTAAATTATCAATAAAGCTTACCACTTTATATTTTCTTATATCATTTTTACAATATATTATATTTGAATATCAACTTATGATCTTCCCCCAATTTTATAGACACAATTAACCGACCTTTTTCATTGGTCTAGTTATTTCAAATATAACTGGAGACAGATATCCATTCGACGAATGCTTTCTAACACG
>NZ_JBIPMD010000121.1:0-9589 GCF_044369315.1 Silvanigrella sp. | reverse complement strand
CCGGTTCTGCAGGGGTTTCATGGCAATGAATTACTTTATTTGAAAGGAAATAAAAGTCATGTCTCTACCTACCACTATACAACTTAAAAAGATAGATGATGTCTTTAAAGAATATCTTTCGGAAGAAGAAATAGCAGAAGCTGACAGAGAGGCTGAGAAAGAATTAGAAACATTAAGGCTTTTGCATGAAGATGTTTCTAAATTTGCTTCAAAAGTAATGGCTGAAAATAATCTTGGTTTTAGGGGTTTTGCAAAAGAACATGAATTAAGTTTATCAATGGCTTCAAAAATTCTAAAAGGCTCTGGAAATCTAACTTTAGAAACCATTGCTCATATTGCGTTTTGCAATGGAAAAAAAGACCATATTGTTTTTACTGATTAAAAAACCAAGACAAAGAGCAGTTGCGCTATCACTTTTAGCTAAATCTGTCGGGTATCGCTATTCAACTCTAGTTTATTTAATTCGGTTAATAAAATCATAAAGAAACATAATAATTTGTTCTAAAAAAAGATTTAAATTTTTAATTTATATTTTTTTAAAAGGGATTTATAAACAAAAAGAGAAATGGTGACAAGGAGTGGACTTGAACCACCGACCTGAGGATTATGAGACCTCCGCTCTAACCAGCTGAGCTACCCTGCCACAATCGTGAATGAAGCAAATAGTATGATATTTTATAAAAGTCAAGTGAGCTTCGTTTGATGTTGGTCTAAGGAAGCTCTCTTTTTTTATACGGAAGAAGATTCGCCTTCTGAGGAGGAGTCTTTTTTCTTTGTTTTTTTAACGACTTTTGCTTTATTAGCCGATTTTTTTTCTGTATTTTTAGGGGTTTTAACTGTTTCTTCGCCTAAAAGAGCTTTTCTGGAAACAAATTTAAATTCAAAGTTTCCATTGTCTTTTAAATGAAGAGCAGCGGCAAAAGGGCGCCCTTTTTTAGATTTAAAGTCGGCGATAGGTGGGGTGGAACCTGTAATGATAAAAGACTTGTAGTCTTCTAGGCTCATTTCGCGTCCACATAAAACACGAGGCATGCGTGAAATGAGTCGTTTTATCTTTTTAGGTTTTGCAGGTTTCTTTTTCGCTTTTTCTTCGGTGGAGCCCTCTGCGGAAGCTTTTTTACGACCTCTTTTAGGCTTTGTTTCCACAGCTTCATTTGCCGCTGTTTCGGCAGCGGGTATTTGGACACCAAACTCACACAAATAGGCATTTTCTGTTACTTTTACTAAACCTGGTAACTTTAAGAAGGTTTCTGGTAAAGGTTCTTCATGTAGGACAACAACATCATATCCTGTAGCAGATTCTTTTGGATCTCCATTTTGCTCACAAAAGATAATGCCTTTGACAGGGGAAATGGTCAAATACTCTTCAAAGTGGGAGGTGCCATTGGAGTTGCTAAATTCAAAGGGGCCAGCAATGTTTTTTGAAAGAACTTCTTCAACAAGGCTGCGATCAATGTATCTTTGATTTTTTTCTTTCCAAATAATAAATGTGCATTCATCACCTACTTTTTCTTTGCTATTGCCAGCTAAGTTGCATTTATATCCCCAAAAGCCTTCAAATACCTTTCCTTTTTTACAGACAGGACAACTACCTAAAGAAGGATCGTGTTTAAATATGGCATCGTATTCAAATGTGCGTGCTTTATCTACAATAGAAGAAGTAAAATCAAACATATCTTGCATAAACTCAGAACGTTTTTTTTGTCCTTTTTCCATTTTACGAAGATCGAATTCAATTTCACCTGTGAGCTCTACTTTGGAAAGAGTATCAATAGGAATACGGCTCAAGACATCGACTAAGCGAATTCCTTTTGAGGTGGCTCTTAAAGATTTCCCAAAACGGCTTACGTATTCTTTGGCAATTAAATTTTCGATAATATCGGCACGTGTTGCTGGGGTGCCAATTCCTTTGTCTTTAAGCACTTCGGCAATTTCTTCGTCCGCAATGGAGCGTCCGCAATGTTCCATTAATGAAAGTAATTTTGCTTCAGTAAGACGTGCAGGTGGTTTTGTCGCATTTGTTTGTGGGGTGATATCTTCTGTTTGCACAGGTGTCACAGCCTCTGGACTTTTTTCATTTAGCTTTGGAAGTTTGCTTTCTTCCTCAGTATCGAGTCCATAAACTTCACGCCAGCCTGGTTCTTGAAGATCTTGAACACGAGTTCTAAATGTTTGGGAACCGACTTTTGTGAGGCGTTCTACTTTTGCCCAAACAGCATGAGGCATGAAAGCGGCAAGAAATCTTTTTAAGACAAGATTATAAATGCGTGCGTCATCGCCATCTAATTTTTCTGAAGGAAAGTGACCTGTTGGGATAATGGCAAAGTGATCGGAAACATGTTTGTCATTAAATATACGTTCTTTATTTAATAATCCTGTTTTTAATATTTTTTGACAAGCTTTTGTAAATTCTGTTGGAATTGCGGAAAACTCTTTAATCACATCTGTTACGTTGTTAACATAGTCTTCAGGAAGGTAACGAGAATCCGTTCTTGGATAAGTTAACAATTTGTGTTTTTCGTAAAGTCTTTGAGCTGCTTGTAATGTTCTAGATGCAGACATGCCTAATTTACGGTTTGCTTCGCGTTGCAATAAAGTTAAATCAAATAATTGAGGAGCAATTTCTTTAGATTCTTTTCTTGTTTCAGAAGCAGTTGCTTTGCCTTTATTTAAATTAAAATCATTTAAAATTTGATCCAAACGTTCTTTTGAAAAAATGCGATCTTCTTTTTCTGAATAATGTTGAAGATCGTCTTCGTCAGAAGAAACTGGTTTTTTAAAGTTAGGATCAAACCAAACACCAGAATATTCATGACTAGAGGTAGAAAAGCGTCCCTCAATGGTAAAATAAGGTTCTGGTCTATGTTTTAAATGTTCTAATTCACGTTTTGCGATAAGAGCAAGAGTGGGTGTTTGTACTCTACCAACAGACCACACGCCTTTCGTGTTTCTTGATTTTAATCTTTTTGTGACAGCACGAGTTGCGTTCATGCCAATAAGCCAATCGCTTTCGGCGCGACAGCGAGCGGCATCTCCAAGATTGTCATATTCTTTTCCAGGTTTAACTAAATTAAATCCTTTGCGGATAGACTCAGGCGTCATACTTTGCAGCCAAAGTCTTTTAAATGGTTTATCTTGTCCGCAAAAATCAAATATTTCTCTAAAAATAAGTTCGCCTTCTCGCCCCGCATCGCAGGCGTTGATAAAACCGACAACTTCCGATTTTTTAGCAAGGCTTTTTATATGATTGAGTCGTTCTGTTTGCCCTTTTTTGGGTTTGTATTGAAATTCAGAAGGAAGAATAGGAAGATCTTGAAGTAACCAGCGCTTGTATTTGGGGTCTAATTCTTCGGGTTCCAGTAATTCTAAAAGATGACCTACAGCCCAGGTGATAAAATATTTTGGTGACTCATAGTAGTCGCCTTTTTTTTCGAATCCACCCAGCGCTTTTGCGAGATCTCCTGCAACCGATGGTTTTTCTGTTATGACGAGCCACTTAGAAGCTTTATCCATATCTCACCTTATCGTTATTCAAATCCTCATAAATTAATGAGGATTCATTTGCTGTAAAATGTTTTGGCCCAAATCTACTATATCCGAATGTTCGGACTTTGTTAGACTTCGTGCTGTTGTCCTTAAAGCAGACTCATAGTCTATTTTTGGAACTGAAAGCAAAACCCATACTATATAGAATCTTTCAGGACCGTTGTCAGTATCCCTTTGGCGATATTCCCAATAGACATCTTTGGGTAAAGCGGGTTGCGAAACAACCGCAAGTCTATTGCTTGTAACGACCTGAGAAAGCTCATAAAGAATAGAGTCTCTCTTTTTATTTGAGTTATTGGAAGAGGCTGGAAGTTTTGTAAGCAAAGTTTTTTGAATTTTGTTCATGATAAGATGTGAGGTTTGAAGAATCGCTGCGGATTGAGCTTGTTTAAGACCCAGATTTAAATTGTAAATATCAGTTTTTTTAAAAATAAGATAGATAGAATCTTTATCAACATTTTGTTGCCAATTATCTTGAATCCATTCTGGTTGATCTTTTTCACTCCTTTCAATAACTGTTTCTTTATTAGATAAAGTAATACAGCTTTGAATTGGTAAGAAAATAAAGAAAATCATTGTTGTGAAATAAAAACGGCGCCTTTTTTTCATAACAAGATCTCCTTATGAGATTTTAAATATCAAATATATTAAATTAATAATTTCTTCATTAATTTATATACTAAGCAAATTGCGAAGCGAGTTCAACTACATCTGTGCAATTAATAGGCAAGTTTTGCTCATCAATAGCATAAGAAATACTTGTTCCTTTTTTAAGGGTTTTTTCGCCATTCCATGAATGTATTGTGAACCCTGCTTCGGGCATGATTACATGGAAAGGAGCAACATCCCAAATTTCTACCTTTGGATCAATAAAAACTCTTACAGAGCCTCGTAAAAGCATATAATACCCTAGGGCATCAGAATATGTTCTAGATTTAAGATCTTTCCCATAAAGTTTTTGAATTAAATTATCTTTTTTTTCTAGATAAAATCGATAAACATCTGCAGTTGCAATTAATTCAATATGTGAACTACCAACCAAAGGAGTTTTATGATATTTTTCATCATTAATAAAAGCTCCTTTCCCCTTCATTGCACTCATTGTAATTCCTAAGGCAGGAAGACAAGCAATACCAATTATAGGTGTGTTACCTTTTAAAACGGCAATAAGAGAAGAATAAAAAGGAACATTATGTACAAAGCTAAATGTTCCATCGATAGGATCTAAAATCCATGTAAAGGATTCAGGATCATTGCCAATTTCTCCACCTTCTTCTTCTCCTAAAATATAGTGAGTTGGATGATTTTTAATTATAATTTCTCTTAATTTTTCTTCAATTTTTTTATCTGCAGAAGTGACCCATGATTTGTCATTTTTTAAACTTTGTGGGTCAATTCCATGTTTAAATTCAAGGCTCATTTGAGAAGCTACTTGTGCACATTGTTTTGCAGTTTTAAAAATTTCTTCTAATGAATTCATAAAAATCCTTTCACTTCATATTGCCCAACATCTTTGACAGTATTAGTGTATCTTCAATCAAAACGCAAAAAGCGTTTTAGCAAAGGAGCTATAAATCCATGTTAAATGATAATTTACATGATGAGTTAAGATTTCTCCAAACAAATAGAGCATTTTTAGGTAGGGAATTTCTCACTTGGCTATGGTTTAAAAGTGAAACGCAAAATCATAAACTTACTATTGGAAATTATGGAACATATCATCTTTATATCGATGACAAAATTGTCTTAAGTAGTACGAGTGGTTCGGTGCGTGAAAATAGTTTAAAGGGCGGAACGCCAGCTTATGCATTTGAAGCGGGAAGTGCTTTAGGAACTGGAAAACTTGTTCATGAGGCAAAATTTATTTTACAAGATGCAGAAAGACAATGGAGTTTTTCTATTTTAGGTGAAGATTTATCCTTAAGAAATGTAAGGTTGCCTTCTATTTCAGAGGCCGATTCCCAAGCTCATATTACTCAAAGAATTTCGTCATCTACATTATTAACAAATATTATAGATGAACTTTTTAAAAATTTTATGGATCTCAGAATATCGGATCATTTTCAAAATGAATTAACCAGCATTAGAGAGTGGATTGATAATAAAGTAACTATATAAGTTTATTTTGGACATAAAATGATAAATAAATTTTTTTATATCCTTTTTATGAATTTAGTTTTAATTGTTTTTTTTACTTCTTGTACTAGAAACAATGCCAATTTATTGAATAGAAATGAAAATGGATATGAAATACCAAGAGATATTTTATTTAATGGAGAATATTCTTCATCAAACACTCCAAATTATTTTCAAAAAACTACAATTAAAATTTTTGGAGATACAAAAATTATTGGTACCGCTCTTTCTTCAAATAATAAATGGAAATTTAATGGAGAATATGTAAATTGTATCTCTGTAAAAAAACCAGGAATCCCATTTTTAATTTATTCCCCAGATAGAGTTTCTAATTTAGAATTTTTAATTACATTTAAAAAAAAACTAAATTCTTTCGATTGTGATAATATTAATTTAAATTTAAATAAGACTAAAAAATTTATTTTAATAGAATTAAAAAATATATTTTCTGTCGGAACTTGTGAAATTGATTTTATTGTATCTACGCCTGATAAATTAAATCAAATTAATCGAAATTTAATATTTAAGTGGGGCGAAAATAGAGATTATTTATGTTTTGATAATTTTAAAAATAGATAAAATATTAAAGAAACAAAAAAAAGCAGGCAAATATTTTTGCCTGCTTTTTTTTGTAATGTAAAATTACTTAGCTGCTGGCGCTTCAGGAGCAGCAGGAGCTTGTGCAGCAGCGTCAGCTGGAGCAGCAGGAGCTTGTGCAGCAGCGTCAGCTGGAGCAGCAGGAGCTTGTGCAGCGGCATCAGCAGGAGCTTGTGCAGTAGCGTCAGCTGGAGCAGCAGTTGGTGCAGCGGCATCAGCAGGAGCAGCAGTTGGTGCAGCAGTTGGTGCAGCGGCATCAGCAGCTGGAGTTTCTGCTTTTGATCCGCAAGTGCTTGTGCATCCAGAAAGTAAAATTGCAGAAACGGCAAAAAGTGGGAGTGTTTTAAATGCCATGTTATATTCTCCAAGTAAAAAAAAGAGAGTTAAAAAATAAAAAGCAGCCATTTACCCTAGTTTGAAAATAACCTAATTAGAGTTTTGGCCAACCTGGTAACTATAACGAAATATATTGTGATATGTAAATAGTCAAGTCCATTTTTTATTTGTATAAGGATATCTTACTATGTTGAACAATATAAAATTAGAAAACGCTCTTAAAATTCTTTCGCAAAATAAGCAAAAATGGCTTAAATTGAATATTCAACTAAAAATTAGTTATTTAGAATCAGCAATGGATAGCTTAATTTTAGAATCGAAACAATGGGCTGAAGTATCTGCAAGAGCAAAAGAAGGTTCTGCAAATAGTGATATAGTTGGTCAAGAATTCTTAGCGGGTCCAGCAATTTTAATGAGACAATTAAGATATTTAATACAAGCATTAAAAGAAAATGGGAAACCAACTCCAAATAAAATATTTCAAAGAGATAATAAACAATTTGTTGCAAAAGTGATGCCAGAAAATATTAAAGAATCCTTTATTTGGAGAGGTTTTGAATCCGAAGTTTGGATACAAAAAGACAAGTATCCTACTCAAGGATCTGTTTATAGTGAAAATAATACGACACCAGCGGTGAGTTTAATCCTTGGTGCTGGTAATGTTTCAAGTATTTCTCCTCTAGACGCTTTGACTAAATTATATAATGAAGGAAAAGTGTGTATTGTTAAACTTAATCCTGTAAATGATTATTTGTTAGAGATATTTAATAAAATATTTGTTGACTTAATTCAAGATGGATTTTTATTTTTTGTTAAAGGAACAGGAGAGATTGGAGAATATTTATGTAACCACAATTTAGTGGATGATATAAATATAACAGGTTCTCATTTAACCCACGATAAAATTGTTTGGGGTAAGGGAACGATAGAAGAAATTAACCAAAAAAAATTAAATGACAACATGATTTGTAATAAAAATATAACCTCTGAACTTGGATGTGTCACTCCAGTAATTGTTGTTCCTGGAATATGGACGGATGAAGAGCTTATTTATCATGCTAGACAGATTGCAAGTGTTGTCGCAAATAATGCAAGTTTTAATTGTAATGCAATGAAAGTCATTGTTACTTGCAAAGGTTGGCAGCAGAGAGAATTATTTTTAAATTATTTGAGAATAGAGTTAAAATCGACTCCATCTAGAAAAGCCTATTATCCTGGAGCATGGGATAGATATTCAGGATTTTTAAAGCAATATAACCATGCAGAAATTATTGGAGATAATAAAGCAGGGTGTATTCCTTGGACATTAATTCCTGATATTAATACAAATAATTATGCTTTTGAAAATGAGGCATTTTGTGGGATAATTACCGAAACCTCAATTATAGCAAATAATGTAACAGATTTTGTCCATAAAGCGGTTGATTTTTGTAATAATAAAATTTGGGGAACATTGAGCTGTTCTTTGTTAGTTGATCCATTAACAAAAAAAATTCATCACAATGATATTGAGTATGCATTGGAAACGTTACGTTATGGTACTATTGGAATTAATTGCTGGTCCGCACTTTCTTATGCGTTTGCTTCTACGACTTGGGGAGCTTATCCTGGCGCTACTTTGAAAGATATTCAGTCTGGAATTGGAACTGTTCATAATGGGTTTTTATTTGATTTTCCAGAAAAGTCAGTAATTCATGCTCCTTTTACAATTTGGCCAACTCCAGCCTGGTTTTATACAAATAAAAATACATTAGAAATTGCAGAATGTTTAATTGAGTATGAATATTCACAAAGTGTTTATTCTATGATGAAACTTATTTTTGCTGCTCTAAAAGGGTAATTATTAAATTTTGTAATAATAAAAATTGATACAACTTGATCCTATCTTCAAAATAGAATACTGCTATATTTCCTTAATTTAGCATGTTTTAAGGAATTTCTTTGGGGGTGAACTGGTTTCGACGGAGAGAGTTGAGTGAAAGGAGCATGCAGGGGTTGGTTACAGCGCCTCTCTAAAACGTTGTGGCAGCCAGAAGTGGCAAAAACACTAATCTAGCTCTCGCTGCCTAAAAAACACAGAGCCGGTGACTTGGGTGCGGCAGCACGTGCATTCAAAATCGCCGTTAATTTACGTGCGGGTAAGCTCCGACTTCTGTTCGTAGTTTGACTTACCTATTAATCGAACTGGCTTGTGTAGTAGGGTGTCTTTCCCCGGCTATCAAGTAAGATTTAATGAAAGAAGAAGCATGTGGCGCCAATTGTGATGCCTATCCGGACCCGGGTTCGATCCCCGGCACCTCCACCATAAAACCCTACTATATGTAGGGTTTTTTTATGATATCTCTATAAAATGAATTAACAAATAAACAAATAAATTATGATTTTTTATGTCCTATAATGGCAAAATACGACACCCGTCTTTTTTTTCTTTACTAATAGCAGTTGGATATATTCTTCTAGGCAATACAATATTTGGAGTTGTTTGAACAAAGGCATTCTTATCTGTAATTTCAATAAAAGAAGCCTCCCACCCTTTTTCTGGCTTTTGAATAACAATTTTTAAGCGGTGATTTTTAGGTATAGGATATTCGGTTTCAGTATATTTTATGCCACATGCAAATCTAAAATCTCTTTCCGTTTCATTTTTTGCTTGCCATAAAGAAATTTTTTTAACATCTTTATTAAAAATTAGTCTAATTTCAATTAAATTTCCCATGTTTTTTTCTAGTATTTTATAAGAGATTATTTTTGATTTAAAATTTGAATTTAAATTATTACTAAAAGAAATAATTGAATTTTCAATAATGGGTTTAGATATAAAATGGCTTGAGTTTGGGACATATTTTAAATGCCAGTTAAGAGTTGAGAAAGATATTGTGAAGATTGAAGAAATAGCTCCAATTTGTTAGTTAATTGTTGCTTAAAAAAAAGTAACAAAGGAGCTACCAATGGATTGGCAGAACCAACTCATCAC
>NZ_JBIPMD010000120.1:0-9597 GCF_044369315.1 Silvanigrella sp. | reverse complement strand
ATCGAATTCGTGCTCATTCTGCCCTTGATTATCATGCACCTTTAGAATATGAAGAAAATTATGAAATTTAATAGTCCACTTTTCGGGGATCATACCAACGGAAAAAATATTAAAAAGATAGTTTTACTTAAGAAATATTTAATGAATTAGGAAAATATAAGATAAAAAATGTTCCTTCACCTAAATTACTTTCAATATTTATAGAGCCATCATGTAACAGTATCATATTTTTTACCATAGATAAACCAAGACCAAGGTTTTTTTGATTAGAACTTCTTATATTATTTACTCTATAAAGACGGTCAAAAATAAATGAAATATGTTTTTTATCTATCCCTATTCCAGTATCAGAAACTGTTATTTTAAGATCATGATTATTACCTTCTACTTTTATATGAACTTTACCATTTTTTTTGTTATATTGAATTGCATTTGAGATTAAGTTACTTATTATTCGTGTAAATAATATTTTATCTAGATTGACATCCCATTCATTTGGGCATTCAATAGTCAACATAATATTTTTTTCAAAAGCAAAAGATTCATATAATTCTATAAGTTTATTTAACTCTTGAAAAAGATTAAAATGAGTTCGTTGAATAATAATATCTTTTTTTTCAGTTCTTGCTAAAAAAGTTAAGCTATCAATTATTTCTGTAATTCTAAAACATTCTTCTAAATTCGACTCTAAAATTTCTTCGTATTCTTTATTTGATCTCTTTCTTTGTAAAGAAACTTCAATTTCTCCTTTTAAATTATTTACAGGTGTTCTTAGCTCATGTGCAATGTCTTCAGAAAATTGAGACAATCTTTGAAAAGATTCTTCCAGTTTATTTAATATAGAGTTAAAAGAGTTTTTAATTATCACAAGATCTCTTGGGACCCATTGAACTTGAATGCGTTTTTGTAAATTATTTGAATCTATTTCTTTAATATCTTCAACTATATTTTCAATTGGTAATAATATGAATTTTAGAATGAGAATTGATATGGATAAAAATAAAATTAAAATAAGAATACTTGAAAATACTATTTTATCTTTTAAGTTTAATTGATCATTAATTTGTATGGTTCTTTCAGCAATGAATTTAAATTTATATAATTTGTCTTTGATATTCAATGTTTTTTCAACGTATAAATAATAATAAGGACCTAGTTTTTTGATAGTAGAAGTGTAATCGGCTTGAATCGGAATATTGTTGTTTTCTATCTCTAATTTATGAATTAATTTTTTTATATTATTATTGTAATAAATGATTTTTTTTTCAGTTAGGTTTTCTATGCTTACAAACCTAGGTTCTAATTGATTTATAAATGGATCTATTTCATTATCATTAATGTTAATTGTGTTTTTATTTTTCATTATAAGATTTGTATAACTACTTATGGTCTTATTTATAACTAATTCTTCATAATTATTGTTATAATCTTTTACGAAATAATTAAAAAAATTATGGGTCGAAATAAAGATAGCAATACATGTTATAAAATTCCATAAAATAAGAAGAAAAGATAAGCTAATTCTGTTTTTTAAAAAAAGAAATACATTCTTAAATTTAATCACTTTCTCCCTCAGCCACCATCAAACATATAGCCAATTCCACGAACTGTTTTTATTAATTTTTTTTCAAAACCATCATCTATTTTAGAACGGAGTCTTTTAATTTGCATTTCAACTAAATTTTTTTGCATATTAAAATGGATATCCCAAATTTTTTCTAAAATTTCATGGCGAGAAAGAACAATTTTATTATTTTGAGCAAGAAGCGAGAGAAGTTCAAATTCTTTCGGAGCTAGATCAATCACATTCCCATTTCGGGTTACTTTTTGATTGTTTAAATTGATTTCAAGGTCATGAAAAACTAAAATATTATTTTTTTTTGTTTTTTTTCTTCGTGTAATTGCTTTAATGCGAGCAACTAGCTCCGTAAATGTAAAAGGTTTGGTAAGATAATCATCTGCCCCTAAATTTAAACCTTTTACAATGTTATCGGTGTGATCTTTAGAGGTGAGCATAATGATATTAGCATGTTTTGCTTTTATTTCTTTTAATTTTTCTAGAATACTCCAGCCATCCATATTAGGTAACATCACATCCAATAAAATAATATCATAATTATTATTTTGGGCTTGTATGAAACCTTCTAAACCGTCGTGTTCTACATCAACAACATATCCCTTTTCTGTCAGGCCCTTTTTTAAAAAGGAAGCCGCCTTTTCGGCATCTTCAATAATTAAAATGCGCATAAAAGAGTGCCCTCATATGATTACTGATTTTGACTCCAATTTTGGATTTCAGTAACGATACTAACACACTCTTGTTCCGTAAGATCAGGGTAAAGTGGCAATCTTAACAGGCGGGTAGAATATTCCTCTGTAATGGGAAGTTGGTTTCTTTTGTAACCTAATTTTTCTCCAACAGGGGCAGAATGAAGCGGAATATAATGAAAAGTAGCACCAATTCCTTTTTCTCTTAAGTAGCCCATTAATGAATTACGTGAAGCTTCATTTTTTAATAAGATATGAAATAAATGATAATTCGATTCACAATCCTTATAAAAATGCGGTAACTTTAAAATATTTTTTTCTTCTAAATGTTTTAATTGATCTACATAATAATGATGAATTACACCGCGTTTTTGGTTTAATTCATTCATAATATCAACTTCTGCAGATAATATAGCAGCCAAAGGCTCGGCAAGAATGTAACTTGAACCTTTTGCAACCCATGTGTATTTATCCACTTGGCCACGTAAAAACTGAGCTCGATTTGTTCCTTTTTCTCTTATTATTTGTGCTTTATCGGCAAGGTTATCGTCGTTTGTAATAAAGGCACCGCCTTCACCGCAAATTACATTTTTGGTATCGTGGAAACTTAATGTTCCCATATGTCCAATAGTACCAAGGTATTTATCTCTCCATTTTGCTCCAATGCCGTGAGCGGCATCTTCTACAATTTTAATATTTTGGGGAGCGCAAAGTTCGATTAACTTTTCCATATCGCAACTGATTCCAGCATAGTGAACAGGAATTACTGCTTTCGTTCTATTCGTTATTTTTTTAGCAACATCATTCATATCCATATTCATTGTATTTGGATCGATTTCACAAAATACGGGTTTTAAACCTGCGACTAAAATAGCATTTGCTGTTGAGGTAAAAGTAAAAGAGGGTAAAATAACCTCATCATTTTCTTTGGCGTCTAATAAAAGCATGGCCATTTCAAGAGCATGTGTACAAGAAGAGGTAAGCAAAACATGTTTTACATTTAATATTTTTTTTAATTTATCTTCGGTGGAATGACAAAAAAAGCCGTCTCCAGATAATTTTCCAGAGTTTAAAACTTGATTTATATTTTCAAATACTTGTTTTGGGATATGAGGTTTTGATAAAGGTATTCTCATTTTATTTCTCCAATATTTCGCAGTATAAATTCTGTAATTTTGTTACTTTGTTTTGCCAATTGTGTTCTGAAAAAACCCATTTTTTTGCATTTTCTCCATGTTCACATATTAGTTTAGGGTTTTCAACATATTTAGTTATTGCATTGGCAATTTCCTTGGAGCTTCTTGGTTCAATTAAAAAACCACGTATGTTATTTAAAACTTGCTCGGGTGTCCCGCCAGAATTGGTTCCGATAACTGGTAATCCCATGGCCATGGCATCGATAACAGATAAAGAATATGTTTCTTTATAGGTTCCTAAAACAAAAATATCCATGGCATTTAAATAGGGAACAATATTTTTTTGAAATGGGATTAGCTGTATTTTATTTTCGGCTTCGGGAGATTTTATAAATTGTTTTAACCAATCATATAATTCTTTTGCTTGCGTTTCATAAACCGGAGTGCCATCGGATGCGGTGTGGTGTAAGGTCGGTTCACCCATAATCCAAATTTTAATTTTTTGTTTGATTTCTGGCTTTAAATGCAGAATAGATTCCGCTATTTCTTTCACTCCTTTTCCAGGATCAATGCGGCACATGGTGGCAATGACAAATTCATTTTCACTTGTATTTAAGCTTTCTCTAATATTTTTTCTATCATTTAAATTTTTATTATAAAGTGATAAATCTCTTCCATAACGTAACAGTTTTACTTGTTTTGGTAAAACAGGATAGTTATTACGAATTCGTTCATTTAAAATTTCTGATGAAGCGGTAATAGCTGTTACTTTGCTATAAATAAATTTATGTATAATATCTTTTTTTGAAGGGGCACTCATATATAAACTAAATATTTGTTTTTTATCTTTTAAAAATAAAAGAGATAAAGAGCATAACCATACATCTTGTCTTGTGTGAGAATGAATAATTTGAAAATGATCGTTTTGAATGATTTTTCTTAAGTATTTTATATCTGAAAAACTGATACGAGCCTGCTTAAAACCATAATATATTTTAATCCCTAATTTTTGTGCTTCTTCATCTATTTTTGAACCTTTAATACAGTAAATAGCAGTACGAATTCCAGATTCCATTATTTTTTTTATCAATTGAATGGTGTAAAGCTCTAAACCACCAAACGCTTCCGAGGTATTGACATGTAAAATAGAGATATTTTTTTGCATTCTCATTTCCAAAATCTAATCTAAATTGAAGGTATTTTCATAATAAATTTTTATGAAAATCATCAGTTTGCGATACTATAGAATATGGATATTGAAAACAAGTATCTAAAGCAATTCCTTAATTATATAGGAGCATCTATAAATCCGGATGAGTTCTCATAAGAGTAAAAAATGCTCAATTTAGATAAGAACTTGTCACAGGGTGCAAATCATAAACCGCATGTAAAAGAATCTTCTGAAATAATCTACCTCTAGGAGATTATTAGCCTATGGCAGGATTTCGAATCAATACAGGCTCAGGTATTGATCCTAAAATGGTTGATCAACTGGTTGAAATTCAACGCGAACCTATAAAACAGGTTGAAGCGCGTAAAAAAACGATTGTCGATGAACAAAAATTATTTTCCGATTTAAAAGGCTTGGTGAGCACTTTGGGGTCGAATTTAAATGGAATGCGAACCAAAGCTGACTTTTATAAATTAAAACTGACAAGCTCTCACCCCGATATTATTGAAGGTACAGTAGATAATAATGCCCCAATAGGTTCATACGAACTTGAAGTCCGTCATTTAGCGCGTTCTCATAAATTATTAACTCAATCCTTTGAAGATAAAGATAAAACGGCAGTTGGTTTTGGATATATGACAATAGAAAAAGAAGATGGAGAAAGTTTTGATGTGGACATTGATCCCGATCGATCCACTTTGAATGACGTTGCTACCCAAATAAACTCAATGGATAAAGGCGTAAAAGCGATTGTTATTAATACTAAAGAAGGAATAGAAGATAGTGATGAAGATAATTATCGTTTACTTGTTTTATCAGAAAAGTCAGGTAAAGAAGCAAAGGTAACAATTGATCCTGATACCACTTATTTAGAGTTTAAAGAGCAAATAACAGGCCGAAATTTAGAAATGTTATTTGAAGACGTGAAAGTTTATAATGAATCAAATAAGGTTACGGAATTATTTCCAGGTATGGTTTTAGATGCAAAAAAAGCAGAGCCAGGAACAAAAGTAAATATTAAAATTGATTATGATGTAGATAAAAGCCTTGAGAATGTTAAAAAATTTGTAGAGTCTTATAATAAAGTAAACGAATTTATTGAAAAACAATTTCAGGTTGATCCAAATACGAACAAAGCAGGTGTTTTATCTAAAGACAACAGTTTAAGAACGCTAAGAAGAACTTTGCAAAGTGCGATTCAATTTAGCCTTCCTACGGGAAAATATCAAACTTTAGCCGACGTGGGAATTTCTACCGACCCAAAAACTGGCAATTTAAAATATGACGAAACTAAAGCTAAACAAGCTCTATCCGAAGATTATGTTGGTGTTTCTAAGTTGTTTATACAATCGGAAGAAACGGTTGGCATTGGGATTCGGATGTCAGACTCTGTAAGAAATTTGCAAAGTCAACAAAGCGGTGTCTTGCCTTCAAAAGATAGAGAATATAAACATATTCTTGAAAACTTTGATAAAGATATTGCTGTAAAAAACCGTTTTGCGAAGCAAAAAGAAGAAAGTATTCGTCATCAATTTGCAGTTGTAGAACAACTTATCAGTGGAATGAATGCTCAAGGTCAAGTGTTGCAACAAAGACTCGGCGGGATGGGTTGAGTTTTAAAGTTACAAAACTAAAATTGAAGTCATTATTTTCAAGGATGGGTATATATGAATGTTAAAGCATTTAAAGCTTATCAATCAACAAATGTAACAACGGCAAAACCAGAAAAAGTTCTGCTCATGCTCTATGAAGGGTGCATTAAATTTTTGCGGATTGCAAAAGTAAAAATGCAAGAGAAAAAAGTTGCAGAAAAAGGAAAAAATATAAGTAAAGCATTAGCTATTATTGCTGAACTTATAAATACTTTAGACCATGAAGTTGGTGGTCAATTATCCATGGATTTAGAAAGTTTATATATGTTTATTATGGATAAATTGATTGAAGCTAATATTAATAATAAAATTGAAGAAATTGAAATTGCGGAAAAGCTATTACTAACTCTTTATGAGGCATGGGGAGATGTCGTAAATAACCCTAGACCAGATGGGGTTCCCAGTGCAAAATTACAACCCGAATTGTATGCTATGTATTTAAATTCAAAAGGAATTCAAGCAAAAGAAGAAAATCAAAAAAATAATGCTAGTGAAAAAACGACAAGTGCAGTTTCTGTAAACTTATCTCAAGATGTAAAGCCAAATAATGTAAGTGCGAATGTTGTTACAAAAAAAGCGGGTTAATAAAAAATGAGTTTTTGATTTAGAAATAGTAAATACTTCGGATCCCATTTGAGCTGACAATCTTCATGTTTGAAAAGATAACCATTTTTTATCACACTAAAAACGTTTTATTAAAACTAGATAAAAATATTAATGTGAATATTAGAGAAGAATTTTTTAAGTATTCGATTGTTAACCTTATTTTTTGAGAGTATTTAGTTAACTGACAAAGTTAACTAAATACTCTCAAAAAATGATACTGTCTGTCAGTTAAAATTCAATCCAATATCTTTGTAGCAGTTAATACGGCCTGTTGAAAAAGTCTAATTTTTGTAAGAAACTCTATAAGAAGTCCTAACAATGGAAATTGTAGAGGAGTCACTTATGCTAGGAAGGCAAGTTTCTAATTTTTTTTTAATTCTCAAGTTAACATTGAACAGTTTATTTCAAAAGAACATTTTTTATGTAAATTAGATAAATTAATTGATCTTTCGTTTATTAGAGTAATTGTAAAATCATTTTATTGTGAAAAAATAGGAAGACCATCAATTGATCCAGAAACATATATTCGAATGCAATTGATTGGATATTTTTATGGTATTTACTCCGAAAGAAGGCTTTGTGAAGAAATTAAAGTTAATTTAGCATACAGATGGTACTGCCGAATTTCCTTAGATTCTAAAGTACCACATCATTCCTCATTAACTAAAATTCGACACCGTTTAGGAGAAAAATTTTTTAAAAATATTTTTGATAAAATTATTAGATTTTGCCTTAAAAATAAATTTTTAGAAGGCAAAAGAATAATAGTTGATGCAAGTATTTTTAGCGCTAATGCTTCTATTAATTCAATGGTAAAAAGAGACAAGTATGATGATAAAAGTAAAATTCTTAAGAAACATCAAGAAAGATACCATGATTTTATATTTGGTAAAAGGAAAAGAAAACTTTCAAATCAAACTCATATAAGCAAGACAGATAAAGATGCAAGCTTAATTTCATATAATTATCATCATCATAAATTAGCATATAAGACACATTATTCTATAGATGCAGAATCAAGAATAATTCTTGATTGCCCAGTAACAACAGGGGCAACGCATGAATGTATAATATTTCCTCAAAGAATTGTTGAATTAAAACAAAAATATAAGTTACCAATTGAAGAAGTGATAGCTGATAAGGGGTATGGTCGAGGAAAGACATACGCATTATTAAAAGCATTTAAAATTCGCTCTTATATTCCATTGCATCATGACAATCTAGGACAAGGAAGAATTTCAAAGGGAAATTTTATATATTATGAAAAAAAAAGATATTTATATTTGTCCTGAAAAACATGAACTTTTTCCTTACGAAAAAACTGATAGAGGTATCAAACGCTATAGAGTTTTAGGAGGCCATTGTAAAAATTGTCAATTCCGGGAAACATGCTTACCAGAAAAGCACAAAAATCGTTCACGTTTTATTTATCGAAGTCCATATCAAAATGAAATTGATATAATTAAAAATCGCCAAAAAACAATTTATTTTAAAAAGAAACTAATAGAAAGAAAATGGAAAATTGAAGGATTATTTGGAGAGGCAAAAGAAAATCATTGCTTGCGTCGCGCTAAATTTAGAGGGTTATTAAATGTTCAAATACAAGTTTATATGATTGCAATAGTCCAAAATATAAAAAGAGTTTTCAAATATTTTTATAAAAATTAAAATGCGACTTTTTCAACAGGCCGAATATTTGATCTTGCATCTCCTCGATAAAAGTAACGGAAATTAAACTGTCTGTTAGTTCATGTTTAATCAAATATTCTTTTCCATACATTTCTGTATTCCGTCAAGTAAAGTTTGAATTGGAGTTCTTTCGCAACATATTTTACCTTGATGTGTTCGATTAAAATTATATTCACTTATCCATGTGTCTAGATCTTCCTGCAATCCTTCAATCTTATCATATATTTTTTTTCTAAATGTAATGTTGAAATGGTACCCAAATAGAATTAGTTATAACCCCTCCTGACTTTACAGAAGGAGAAGATGATATAAAGTAACTGAATTATAAAATGAACAAGGAGCCTAATTCAGATTGAGGACACGCCCTAATACTTCTCCATAGTTTAAAAAACTTTTTCTTCCAGAACGAGGTTTTTCTAAGACATTCATTATACCATATGATTTAATTTTTTTGATTGTTTTATACGCATTTTTTTCGCTGCACTTTAATACTAATGATATTTATTTAACTTTAATTTGTAATAAATTCAGCAGAATGATCACCATCCTTTTTAAAAGCTGATCAGTGATTTTTTTCTTAAGAATTTTCTTTAAACTTTCATCAAAACAAGTTATTTTTTTCTTAAAATGCAGCATTCCTTTTTTATTAGTAGTATAGATGAAGTGCTGCATGTCTTTTTACACGATTAATTTTAATTAATAAAATTTAACTTTTGGTTTCTTATTTTAAATAAATTTCGTTTTTGGATATCTACTATTTGGAAGAAACTTTCTAGACGGTGTATAAAAATAATTATTACAATAAATATTAAACCAAAAATAAACTTTCTTGATAACATAGAAATTCCTTTAAAATCTTAAAAAATTTTTCATATCAAATTTTCACTTATAAATTTTACAAAAGATAGCATTTGGAAATGCTTCCTAATGAATTAAGTTAACAAAAAATAAACGTTTGTGTTTATTCATATTTTTGAGATTTACATTTACTTATTACCGGGATCGGATTTTTATAAAAATAATTTAGGTTCTATTATAATAAAATCAAAGTAACTATTTTCTCATTAAGAGAGTA
>NZ_JBIPMD010000330.1:0-2861 GCF_044369315.1 Silvanigrella sp. | reverse complement strand
ATCAACAAAATCAAAAACCACTCTCTATAAAAAATTTAATTCCATTCATTGTGTTTGTAAAATGCACTTATTGGGAGGACACTTGGGAATCATGCTGGTTCTGAAATATTGTCATATTTACAATCTATTATATCGAATCTTCAGTTAAAAGAATTAGGAGTTATTTCTTTTTTAACATTTTTATTTACTGTAATATTATTAATATTAAAAATTGAAGATACCATAGATGAGATTATGGAGTTTAAAAACAAATCAAATATATTAAATAGAATATCAAAATGCTGGTTAATTATAACATTAGCCCCTTTTTTATTTGCATTAGCATCCATTAAATCTGATACATTTATTCATTTTATAAAAATAAATGATTTAATTTTTATAAATAATCTTTCTATTAAAATATTCAGATTTTCATTTGGAATTCTATTTCAATGGATTTTTTTTGTTATCATTTTTTACACAATTCCAAGTAAAAAAATAAATTTTAAGTCTGCATTAGTTGGCGGAATTATCGCAAATATTTTATTTGAAATTCTTCAATTCGTAAACGTTCATATCGCAAAAAGAGCCCTAGCAACAGATCCTAGCCACATATATGGCTCTGTTCCCATTATAGCTGTATTATTTTTCGTTTGGATACGTTTGATTTGGCTCACAATTTTAACAGGCTCTTCATTTACTATTGCTACTCAAAAAATAATATTTTTCAAAAAAAATTCCACATTTAATATTTTCCCAAGTAAAGGAATTGTAGATTGCCTAAAAATTTACAAAACAATTCGAAATCTATATCGATATCAAAATATTCCTTCTTCTGAGGCATATATAACAAAGGTTACAGATATCAATCCAATTGATGTTGAAATATGGGTTGATTACTTAATTAAAAAAAATATTATAAGTAGTTCTGACCATGAACAAAAAAACCCTCATTATTTGCCATCATATTTAGCAATAACAAAAGATCAAGGAAACATAGATTTTCTTAAAAATATAATTTTAGATGATGTTCTTGTTAATAGCTCTGAATATCATGAAATAATTGATATATTTAAAAAAAGTCAAACTTAATTATTTTGCTTCCGTTATTCTGACTTGAAGATTTTTTATTTTAAATTTAGATTTTTTAACTACTTCTATTTTATCTTCATTAATTTCCACATGAGTAAAATTATCAAAAATAAAGATATTTCCAACATCTTCTTTAGCAAAAGATAATTCATTTATAAAAGCACCCACAACATCTCCTGGACGCATTTTATCTTGTTTACCTTTATTAATATACATTTTAACAAAATTCATTTTTTGTTCTGAAAAACTATTTTGAACTTTTTGTTCTTTTAGGCTTTCAAACTCATATTTTTTTGAAGATATTCCTATTTCTTTCATCATATTTAAATAGTAATTTAAATTTTTATCTTCACATAATGCAACTGAGGAACCAAAATTACCAGCTCTGCCTGTTCGTCCAGATCTATGAATGTACTCTTCATTTGTATAAGGAATATCAAAATGAATTACTAATGGTAATAGAGATATATCAATTCCCCTTGCAGCAATATTTGTAGCAACTAAATATTTTAAATTTCCAGTTTTAAAATTTCTCATAATGCTATTTCTATGAACTTGTCCAAGTTCACCTGTCAAAGCATCTGCTTTAAAACCATCTTTTTTTAAAGATTCTGCTAAATGATGAGATGTTTCTCTTGTATGGCAAAAAATAATCCCTTTTTGATTTTGTTTGTGATCTGAGTTTTTTAAAATTTCAGTCAGACTTTTATATTTATTTTCTTTAGATGTTAAATAAAAATAATGATTGATATTTGGAGACTGAAGATGATTCTCACCCGAGGATTCATTATCTATTTTCGCAGTAATAAATTTTGCATTTTTTAGGAGTAAGTTTTCAAGCATACTTACTTTATCATTTTTAGTTGCTGAAAAAAGACATACTTGTAATTCGATAGGAAGATAATTACAAATTTCTTCTACTTGATCAGAAAATCCCATTCCAACCATGATATCAGCTTCATCTAGAACTAAGCTTTTTAAATGATCAAAAGAAATAGCTTCTCTTTCAAGTAAATCGATAGCACGGCCAGGTGTAGCAATAATAACATGTGGTTTTCTTGATAGTTCTTCAATTTGGGAAGCGATTGGTGTTCCACCAAATGCTGTCCGTATTAAAATATTTTTTTTATCAATGGATTGAATAGCATTTGCTACCTTAGTAGCAACAATAGCAATTTGATTTCCGAGCTCTCTTGTTGGAACTAAAATCAATGTCTGATGTTCTCTTAACTGAGAATCAATTTTTAATAATAAGGGCAAAACAAATGCTAACGTTTTTCCAGACCCAGTTGGTGCGAGAGCAAAAACGGATTGTGAATTAAAAATGGGTTCAATACATTTTTTCTGAATAGGAGTCAATTGCTCTATATTCAACATTTTTAAATAGCTATCAAGGATTATCATATTTTATTACTTTTGAATGAGGATTAAAGGCATAGTTCAAAGACTAAGAAAAGTTAGAGTTTCAAAAAAGAAAGAGAGAGCTAACAATTCAGCCAAACTAACTCAAGCATTATACTTTGTTAATTTAGCAGTCAATACATATTCATTTCATGAAAATATTATTTCAGTTTTTCATGAAATGAATAAGATTTTACTCTAATTTTAAAAATAATTCTAATAAATGATTTTCAATTTAAAAAGAATAGAAAAATGAAAAAGGCAAAAAAAATCCCACTTCTTTTGAAGTGGGATTTAAGATTAAAAGGCTGCGCAGAGCTACTCTCCCACACCTAAGGGTGCAGTACCATTGCCGCAGGCGGGCTTGACTTCGGAGTTCGGAATGGGAT
>NZ_JBIPMD010000014.1:0-29220 GCF_044369315.1 Silvanigrella sp. | reverse complement strand
ATCCAAAGTCCGTTTAACAAAGGGCTTGCTTGTCCATGTTTTCGGAAGATTTTCTGCATGCCTTTTTAAATACATATTCTTTTTCTAAAGACACATTCTTTTTCTAAAGACACATTCTTTTTCTAAAGACACATTCTTTTTCTAAAGACACATTCTCAAATCTTAACTGGCATATTTTATTAATTGTATTAGTTCATTTACTAGAATTTAATTATTTTCCAATAACATTAAATCTAATATTTCTCTCTTCTTTTTTAATAATCTTAATTTGCTTCTGCAAATCTTTCTTAACTAAACTAATATATTTAATATTTGTATTGTAGCACATCTCTTGCCATCCTCCGTTATTTTGTACAACTTTCCATCCAAGTTTTCCTATAAATTCTTTTGCTTCTTCATTTTTATAAGCTCCAAATAATTGCATACCTCTTACAATTCTTTCAGCAATTTGTAAACTCGGTTCTGTTTCGGATTCTGATAGTTGCTCAAACTCATCAATAGAAGGAATCATGTAACCTTGTTTAGCCTTTTTATAAATCTTTCCAAGCGCAAAAAGGGCTTTCTTTTCTCCAATTTTAATACAACTTCTCAACCATGACTTTATATAATTTTCTGAAAGGCTTCTTTCACAACGTTGGCAAATTTCCCAAATAATCGTTGCGCATTTATTTTCAAAGCAATTCATTAATAATTCCTTTTTTTATTTTAATTGCTTTAATTCTCATCAAAATTCATATATCCAAAATTTCGTTATTCTTTTCATTTTTAAGAGAATTTAAAGCGTTCATGATGTTTGAATCGATTGTCGCTGAAGTATCGCTTTTTTTCGCTTGCAAATTGGTCTTGATATTCTGATTATTCTGAGTCGCTGCAAAAATATTTTGTATGTCGCCAGCTAGATAAATCGGTGAGTGTCCTTTGGTGACATGCCATGAATTTTAAGATCGCAAATAACAATTTATACATTCGATTAAATTTTGTTCCGAAAATGTTGAACCCATTTTTTTGATGATGGATTGAATGGACCTGCTTAGGGTTGCGAAGTCTAGGAACTTTGCTTTGTAACGTTGTTCGTATGATTTTACGAATGCATCTATCCCTGACTTGAGTAATTGCGAAGTACGATCATCAAGTTTTTTTTCATTTGTTTTTACGACTCGAATTTTAGTCTTTTTTAGATCAGAAATATTTTTTTCAATATTTATCTGTTCTTCTTCTGTTTCTTTTTTATTTTCTTTATCTGTTATTATAGTGTTGGGAGAATTGATATCGTTGCGTATTTCTGAATACTCATTTTGTGTGCAGCTCTTACTTAAATTGTCGGTCTCTGATTCCGATATAATGTCGGTTTGTTCAGAATTCCATTCTTTAGTAGCTTGGCTAATCATGCGGCCGTTTGGAGTGTACCAACTGGTCCTATCAAAATTATTCTTGTTAAAATTTTCTTTGATAACCCAGCCATCATTTACTAATTCAGATAAATATCTCTCAATGCTTCTAACTGATAAATTACCATCTAAATCTTGAGCAAGCTCTTGAGCCGATCTTTTAACCCAAATAGCATTACCTTTTTTCATATTTGGATTATTTTTATTCATTGAAACCCAATCAATTATCTTTTGTAATAGCAGAGCTTTTGATATCCCTAATTTTGCGCTTAATGGATAAGATAGTCTAATAAATGAACCTGAAGACATAGCTTTTTTCTTTCTTCTTGCTTTTTATTTAATAAATGATATTCTTGAGGTCTGTATGCGTTACAGCATTTCGGTAATCGAGTAGGGGTCAGGGTTTTTAACTCTGGCCGCTCTAGTTTTAAGTCTATTTTTTAAAGCCCACACGCATTTAATTCTTGTATAGCTCTTGAAACTTTATTTAATTTCGAATTTTTTAATATCATTAATTCTTCTTGCTTTTTTTGCAATCCTTTTCCTATTCTTTGCATATGAATTAACTTTGCTTCCATTAATTCTTCTTGGCTTAAATCTAAAATT
This sequence comes from Silvanigrella sp., assembly GCF_044369315.1. Lineage (NCBI taxonomy): Bacteria > Pseudomonadati > Bdellovibrionota > Oligoflexia > Silvanigrellales > Silvanigrellaceae > Silvanigrella > Silvanigrella sp. Next base: position 27,226 of record NZ_JBIPMD010000014.1, on the reverse strand, counting down.
TTTCTTACTGCTGATCCGATCTTGATTAATCCTCCAAACATATCCTCCATGTACAAAGCAACGGTTATTATGCTTTTCTTGGAGAATATTTTTCTGTTTACTTGTATTGAATCATTTATAAACTTTTGTAGAGCTAGCCTACATATTTTTAAAGCTCTTCTTTGGTGTCTGTTCTCGTATTGGCTTAAAATAATAATAACATCAGTAAGGGAATATTTTCTGATTATTTTTTGAATAGGTTGTTTTACGTAAATAATCTTACCTATTGTTACTTTATTGTAATTACCGATAATATTCATTTTAAAAAGCTGATTTGCCTTGCGGTTGAAATAATATTTCTCGATACCCGCAAATTCAGACAGGAATTCATCAGTTATCGTTTTGGAGTCATCCAAATTTTCAATTAAAACTTCAAGAGCTTCATTTTCATTTTTTGTTGCTAATGTTTTCATTTTGTTTCCTTTTTATCTAAATATAATTCTAAGGCAATAAATTCAGGAAAAATTATAAAAATTAAAAAATATTTAAACTTTTGTTCGAAATTTAATGCTTTTCTTAGGGTGGTGGCTAGAATACTAAAACATATTTTTCTTATAAGTGCCCCTATAAGTAAAAAAATAATAATTAGAGTCGATAATTTTGATAAACAAATCATTTAATAATTCCTTATTTAAGTTAAATTCAAAAAAATATTTCTAATTTTTGAAAAGTCCTTAATGTAGTTGATTCGTCTTTAGCAATTTTTTCTAAAGTATTAACAGCAATTTTTGATTTCTTTGAAATAGTTGTAACGTTACCTAATTTTTCAACCGCAATTACATAATAATCTAGTAATTTTTTGTTTTTTATTTTATCTTTTCTGTTATATTTCATAAATAAACCTTTATTAGTTAGAATTAATTCCATATATTTTTATAGAATCGAAATTTTCAGGCTTACTGGCAATTGCTTTTGCACCAAAAAAGACAGCTTCTTCTATTTTAGTTTTAAAAATTGATTTCTCGCGACTTTCTGCCATTAATGACAAAGCGTTATTTACAGCATTTGCAAATTTTTCTTTAAATTCATTCATTTCTTTGAATCCGTTTTCATTTAATTTATGCGTTTCAAACATTATATGTTTCCTTTTAAATAATTATTTTATATTTTTATTGCTATGATTAATTAATTTTTCAAATTCTTCAATAAATGCTTCAAGCTTTAAACGTGTTGCATGTGAACATGATTTTCCTCTTGCAATACTTGTCAGGGTTTGGCTTGTTATGCCTGAATGTTGACCAAGTCTTGTTATGTTTCCACAGATACGCAAACCCTTTTTTAAAGCTTGATTAGCAAGGATTTTATATTTTTCTTTTGGTAATAATTGAGTCATTTTATTTGGGGTGCCGACCTGCTTCGAGATAAAAACGGCGCTTTAGCAAATACTACTATGACGGTAGTATTGTGAAATTTTATTTCCATGAATTTAAATCAAAAATTTTAAACTGGATTTTTAGGAATTGAATTTTTTTTAAAACTACAAAGAAACTTAAATAGCATGACCAAACTTGCTTTGATTTTCGGAATGAGTTTTCTAATTCTTATCTAGGTCAAAAAGACTAAGTTCTGAAATACATGAAAACCGCTGGTTTATCTGATGGTTTTTTTATTTCAAATACTACTTAAAGATAGTATTTGGAAAACCGCCTTTTTTCTCTCGAAGCAGGTCGGTACCCCTATATTCGGATTTAATTTGATCCCAATTTGTTTTTGATTTCGATCCCGCCCCTCGGATTATCGCGAGCCGCTAGTGTGCCACGAATATGGTGAATACCGAAAGGTAATTACAGCAATGCTGTGCGAAAGATGAGAGTTGGCCTCTCGAAGTCGTCTTGCAGGAGAAGACTTCAAACCACTCTAAGCTGCAATAATAAAGAGTTATTTTAGTGAGCGTTAGAGAAAAGGCACAGTAAATGTGTCAGGTAAGAATCAAGGAGACGAATGTAAATGAACCATTGATGAGGTGTCGTTAGCGTAAAATGATGTCAAAACCAAGGACTAGCGGTTCTTTGGGATAAGCTTAAAGGTTACCTGTTTATTGTTTAAGCGGCATCCGGCACAGAGATGGCGTGAACTTGATTCAGGCTTCTGCACGGAACGTGGGAACCTGTCGTTAAAATGTAAATGTAGAAGTTCAAGTGGAAGCACCACAAGGCTTAAATACAGATGTTTAGCACAGGGGCGGAACATCTCGTAATAGTTAAGAAGCAAAGTAACATTTGTGGAGCGAAGGGGCTGTGTTGTTTTAGTAGTTACTTTAATCAACCAGAAATGGGAGGAGTTAATGACAACTACAAAGTCATTTGAAGTTTCTAAATCAACTGTATGGGAGGCATGGAAAAGTGTAAAAGAAAATCATGGAGCACATGGTATTGATAAACAATCTATAGAAGACTTTGAAGCAAATCTCAAAGATAATTTGTACAAGCTTTGGAATCGTATGTCGTCGGGAAGTTACTTTCCGCCATCTGTTCGAAAAGTAGAAATACCAAAGAAAGATGGAGGGAAACGCACTTTAGGAATCCCTACAGTTGCTGATAGAATTGCCCAAACTACTGTGAAGAGAATGCTTGAACCACAAATTGAGGCTATTTTTCATCCTGATTCCTATGGCTATCGACCAAATAAATCAGCATTAGATGCAGTTGGTAAAACTCGTGAAAGATGCTGGAAATTTGATTGGGTTATAGATCTGGATATTAAGGGTTTCTTTGATAATATGAATCATGAATTGCTCATGAAAGCTTTAAAGAAACACACGGATTGCAAATGGATACTGCTTTATATCGAAAGATGATTAAAAAGCCCATTGGAAGATATTGATGGATTGAGAATAGAAAGAACTAAAGGCACGCCTCAGGGTGGAGTAATTAGTCCATTGATCTCTAATTTATTCATGCATTATGCTTTTGATAAATGGATGGAAATTCATTTTCCAGGAGTTCTATTTGCAAGATACGCAGATGACCTCGTAATTCACTGCATATCAGAAAACCAAGCTAATATAATTCTTTCCGCAGTAAGGAAACGGCTATCAGAATGTTTTCTAGATTTACATCCAACTAAAACGAAAATAATATACTGTAAAGATAATCAAAGAAATGGAACTTATAAAGTAACGGCTTTTGATTTTCTAGGGTATACTTTTCGTCCAAGAATGGTGAAAACAAAATATGGAAACATAATGACTTCTTTTACTCCTGCAATTGGTGACAAGGTAAGAAAGATAATTCAAGGGCGGATACGTAATTGGAAAATCCATTTATTAAGTCATGCAAAAATTGAAGAAATTGCTTGTTCAATTAATCCAGTGTTATGTGGATGGCTTAACTATTACTGTAAATTTTATGGTTCTTTAGCAATTCATACTATTTCTCGTGCAGTTAATTTTGCTCTCGTAAGATGGGCAAGAAGAAAATTTAAGAAATTAAATCGAAGTTATTCCAGAGCAAGAGATTTAATTAGAAGAATGCAAAAGCAAAATTCTATATTATTTGAGCATTGGAAAAACGCTAAAGGAATTTAATTAATGACTGAACAATAGGAGCCGTATGAATCGAGAGATTCACTACGGTTCTGAGAGAAACTAGGGGTGAAATTCCCCTGGTTTACTCACCCAATTAGGTCTATAGAACCAGGAATAATTGCGGCAGAATCTTATTTTTAATTTACACACATCATTTCCTTAATTGATCTGAGTGCACATTTTTTATCATCCACAAAAGTAAATTCTAAGCAATAAGTACATTCTATTTTATTTTTGTAGCCTAAAGTAACGTTAATGCCAATGAACTTTTCATTTCCATTTTGTTCAGTTGCGTAAATGACAGAATCAGTTTTTGTTAATTTTCCTATTAGTCCAAAATCATTAGCTGGATGGTTTTCCAGTTTCTGTATTTTTTCTGCAAGAAATACAGCATATTTAATTGCATTTTTCTTGCATAACTCTTCTATTTTTTTAGGGACTTTAAAATCATTTTGACCTTGTTCAGTGCATGCAAATACTTGGTATTTTGGAAATAAACATAAAGACAAAAATAAAAATTTGTAAAATAATCTTCTCAATTGTATCTCCACATCAAGTTTTATGGATAAAAGTACGATCAAGCCTAATGTAAATGGTTCTATTGTAAAAAACTAGAGGGGAGAGTAGTGTTCTTTTTTTGGTATGTAGCAACGGAGCCAATACCTGTTACGGCGCAAATTCATCTATATTTGAAAGCATAATATTTAATGACAGATAATGGTTCTGTTGCAATGATATTAAAGTAACGAATTAGCTGGTTGTCATTTTCCATAGTGGATGTCATTTGGGCTGTAACCAAATCAACAGGTTATCCAAAGAGGTTGTCAAAAGTTTTTTCCATAGATCCTGTCCCAAAAATGCTAAAATTTTCATACTCTCTGTCATAAAATTATATCCATTTAAATATAGAATATTACATTTTGGATTTTTACTAAATTATTAAATACAAAAAACACTGATATTATTATAGTTTTTAACAATGACATCTTCTTTGGAAATTTGGACATCCACTATGGAAAATGACAAGGGATTTATCAAAAGATTTAATGAAGAAAATACACGATAAATTTAAAATTCCTTACGAATGCATGTTTTAAGATTTTAAAAATACTTAAGTTATTTATCTTATTTCCGAAATTCATCTCAATATTTGATTTTAAATATTTCACAATATTGAGGAATTTTATGTTTAAATATATTGTAGACTTTTTATCTTTTAGTTTTATATATAAAAAATGGGGATTGTCTTCTATTACGGTATTTATTAGATCACTTGCTATTGCTTCCTCGATTTTTATATTACAACTTACTATTATTTACATTTTGCCTGATAAAATCATTTCAAGTAATAAGGAAAACACATTAGGTTCATTAGTTTCTTCTGCTGTTACATTTTGGGCTGTTTATGGATACTTAAGAAAAGAATTTGTATCAAAATTTTTAATGATGAGAGATTATCATTAAAAGATAACTGATTATGATCTTAGTGTAAATAAAAATATTATTAAAAATGAAAGAGCTAATGTAATATATAAAATGAATTTTGTGGAAGACTGTCTAATGACAAATCTTGAAAATCATCAAATGTTTAGATACTATTTCATGTATTGTATTTATTTTATAATTAAAGAAAATATAATTGCTAAAGAAAATATTTCAATAATAAGAAATAAAAACTCATTCAAACCATATGAATTAGCAGAAATTTATATTGCTAATATTAAAATAAGTAATAATTTTGAAAGCGAATATCAATGTTTTAATGAATTACTTGAAAAAGAAAAGCAAAAGGAAGTTCCAAACAATCCAACCTCTTAAATATTTTTTGTTATTTTTTCTATTTGATATTAGCTATAATTTAATTGTTTTTTCAAGTTAAATTGGACTAATTATGCTAAATATTGAAGATTTAAATAGATATGACTTTTCCGATGTGCTTCGTCAAATGAAAAAATACGTGGATATTACCATAAACAACACTATGGAAAGCCAAATATATGAAGCTCTTGATACTATAAAAGTTGAAGAAATCATCATTTTTCTTAAGCAATATAATATAGATGACTTTAAATATCGTAGTAAAGATTTTATTAATATTTTATCTATATACCTGAATGAAAAAATAAACTTTATAAGGGGCTACATCAATATATTGCAAAAGAGTCTTATTTTGTGAAGAATAAAACTAAAATAAACAATGCGGTTTTGAATTAGCAATGTCATCTCCAAAAATCGTCTTTAGAGTTTCTTATTTTATAAAATTTAAACATATGAGTCGATATCCCAAATTATATTAAAGATGTTATTATAAAGTAACAATCGAGTCATTAATACGAAATTACATTGTTGTTACTTCAATAAGACCAATCTTATTTGAGATATTTTTTGCCTGAGAAAATTTGAGTCCAGCATTATCAAATAGTTTTCCAAATTCTTTAAATGATCTTACCTTTCCGCAGGTTGCAATCATCATATTGATATCCATTGTCCTTGCTGTCAATGGTTCTCTTTCATGTTCTAAAGTCCATTCAATAAGGTATATTTTCCCATTATCATTTAATGCATTACGGCAATTTGTCAAAATTTGAACAGCTCTCTCATCATCCCAATTATGGATAATTTTTGATAATATAATTACATCCACTTTAAATGAGAATGGTTTGAAAAAATCTCCAGCAATAAGTTCGACTCTGTTTTTATGTTGAAATGTTTCCATTTCTTCTATTGCCTTATCTATCACGCTTTTTTGATCAAATAATATTCCATTTAAATGAGAATTATTTGTAATAAATGCTCTTAGATTGGCACCTGATCCGCCGCCAATGTCAGCAATTTTATTAGCAGAATTCAAATCAATTTCATGCAAAACATCTTCACTGCAATACTCAGAAACTCCACGCATTGCAAGATTAAAGTTTTCAGCCATTTTAAGATTACTTTCAAGGTAACTATATACATTTTCTTTGTAAGCGCATTCAAAACCACTTTTTTCGGATTTTAATATCTCATGAAGATGATTTGTTACTTCTTGAAATTCTTCTCCCCATAGCAAAGCTAAATGAGCAAAACTCCCTTTCGTATTAGGTAGAAGTTTTTTTCCACTTGAAGTAAGCTCATATTGGTTTTCATTCTTTTCTTTTACGAGATTTAAATGCTCAAAGTTTTTAAGCAGTCTATGTAGTCTTTCTGTATTGTAGCCTAAATTTTTTGCCAAAATATTTAAATCTTCTACTCCACTTTCAATTTGTAAAAACAATCCATCCTTGACTCCAATGTAAATACATCTTGTATGAATATTTGTTGACAAAAGACTAAATAACTTTAAATCATCTGTTGTGCTATAAACATCGAAATAATTTTGAGATGAAATACTCATAAAATGCCCCTATAATTATGTGTGATTAACTGCAACTGGATTATACGTATGATAATTTAGAAGTAAAGAATATTTTGAGTAATTTGATTAGTGTGTTTAAAATTTGTTTTATTTTTTTTGGGTTATTTTTAAAATACGTTCATCAGAATATACCATACGGGTAGTATACGGAATAAAAATATTTTATTATTTATTGACTTTTCCTATAAATATAATAAATGTATTTTCGCTACGTGATAAATTTAAATCGGAGTTAAAAATGAATAAGTCCATTAGGTACCTTGTATTATCAATTTCTTCTATAATAATTGCAAATTCCTCTGCTCAAGAAGCGCAATTAAGCGAAAATGAAAAAATTCAAAATGAATGTAAAAGAAAAACGGATTCGAATATAGAAAGATTAAAGTCTTTTGGATACACATCCTATAATTATTCAGAATTACTAAGTAAATGCGTTAAACATCTTACTATCATTTCAGAGTTTAAAATATCGAATACGGCCTCTGATTTAAAAGAACTTTTCGATCAAACAAAAAGCAAATTAAATACAAGAATATCAGAATTAAACACACTTATCTTAGATTCAAATGATGAAAATACAACTCAAGAATATTGGAGGCAAATCTCTTGTTTTACAGATCAATTAAATATAATTCAATCAATTAGTGACGAAGATTTAATGGTTGAAAAAAAGAATTTAAATATATTTGAATATAAAGAGGGTAATGTATTTAAAAATGGTTTAATTTATGCTAATAATTCATTAAAAAATAATTGTGCAAAGTAACACTCGGTAGGATAATTTATTATTGTTAGCCGCAGATTAAGCGGCTCTTTGGGTTCTGTCGCAAAATATTCCAGATGAGTTAGGAGGAGAGTTCTACTTTTACCTAAAAGGGAACCAAGAATGGATTTTAAATGGAAACACTTTAAATCAGATATCATTTTAACAGCAATTCGTTGGTATGTGGCTTATTCCATTAAGTTACAGACAGGTGGAAGAAATGTTGAAAGAACGCGGTTTACAAGTAGATCACTCTTTTCTTCAGAGATGGGTTGTAGAATATTCCCCTCAATTAGCAAAGAAGTTTGCAAGTCATAAGAAGGCTGTAGGCAAATCTTGGAGAATGGATGAAACTTACATCAAAGGTAAAAGGGGTATGGCACTATCTGTATAGGGCGGTTGATAAGGTCGGACAAACGATCGGCTTTCACCTTTCAAAACATAGAGAGGCATCGTCTGCTAAACGTTTTTTCTAAAAGGCAATTCGCACCTCTGGCAAACCAGAAAAAGTAAACATAGACAAAAGTGGCTCAAATATATCTGCATTAAATAACATAAATCGTGACTATAAACCAAATTTTCAGATCAAAATAAGACAAAATAAATATCTAAATATCATGATAGAACAAAACCATAGATTTATAAAAATGATGTGTAAGTCCATGTTGTGGTTTTATTTATTCAGATCTGCAAGAGCTACTTTGTGTGGAATAGAACTTCATCACATGCTTAGAAAAAGTCAGCATAAAACACTTCACAATAAACCTATTTGGGAGCAATTTTGCTCCCATGCTGGATAATTGCGTCTAGAAGACGACGATTGGCTTGATTTATCTGAATAAGTTTTAATTAATTTATTTCTGCGACAGAACCTATAAATTTACATGTCACCAAATAAAAAATAAATTTCTAATTATTATCTTCTTTTTTATCTGTCTTTTTTTCTTTATTTTCAGAGGCCAATTTTTTTTCCGCTTTTCTTCTAGATACTTCTTGATCTATATAACTGGGAGAGGTCGCAAAAAAGGGTTCTGGAGCTGCTTTATAACCACAGCTCATGAAAAATAGAGATAAAAATAATACGATAAAGATTTTTTTAAAATGAATCATTTTTTCTTTTTACTCGATAAAAATTTATGAATTCTTATTTTGTGGTCATCTTTTAGAAAATATTTATTAAAAACTTGGGTGTCATATTCTTCTAAATTTTTTAAATTTTCAATATTTTTTCTATTCATTAACTCTTCAATTAGATTTTTTGGGCACTCTGAAATATGATGAACCCATTCATCTAATGCAGTTTGACAAGACTTTTTATTATTAAATTCTTTATCTACTAAACCTAAATTTAATAATTGTGAATTATCGAATTTTATTTTACCTAAAATAATAGATGAAACCTTGCGTGGGCTTAGCTGAGGGCAAAGTTCGGTTAAACGTAACATTCCGCCCCAGCCAGCAGGGATTCCAAATTTTGTTTGAGTAAAATGAAAATCATAAGATTTTCCAATGCCCCATCGATAATCTGTAGCGAGGGCAAATTCGACTCCTCCGCCAAAAGAAGGGCCAGAAAGTAACGTAACTGAAGGAGCATTTGTGGAATGAAGAAGTTTACAAAATGCTTTGATAGATGCGGAATAATATTTACAAGCTTCGGGTGCATTTTTTTCTAATTCAGAAAGATTCCCTCCGCTTGAAAAAATACCTTCAACATCGGATTTAACGACAATTAAAAGACAGTTTTGCTCGTTTATAAATTTTTCAAAAAGGCTAGGATTCCCATTTTCTTCAATAGTAATACTTTGCATAATTGATGACATTCTTAAACTTATCGCATTTTTTGTTGTTGCGCTATTTAAAGTAACAAAGCAAATATTGTTTTTTGCTATGATAGAAAATTCTTCGCCATCAACAAGTTTTGTCATTGATTTATTCCTGATTTTAAATTTGCTAATTCAGCATCTACTGTATCTTTATTAGATAAATTTGAGTTTGAATTTGCTTTTGGTAATGATGCAAAAGGGTCGTTTTTAATTGCTACTTTATTGTCTGTTATCGCATTGTCAAATGCAGATAAATGTTTGGATCTTGATCCAGCCATTTGTAATTCTTTATCAAGATCTGTTTTTTCTGCACCTGTTAATTCGGTGGATAGTTTTGCAACAGCTTTTGATTTTTGCCTTGCATTTCGAATTGCTTCAAGATTTTTAGATGAAGAGTCCACAGATAATCCAGAGAGACGATCGTTTAATTCTTTTATTTTTTGAGAACTAATAATATCAGCAACGGTTTCTGCTTCTTCTTTATTTAAGGAGTCAATTTGAGTTTGTAATTCAAGTAATCTCACCTTGTAACGTTCAATCGCTTGTTGTTGTTCATCTATTTCAGCTTCAAGTTCTTTTACTCTTTGCTCATTTTTTTCGGATTTATCTGCAAGTTGTGAATAAGCTGACTTGTATCTTTCATCCGGATTTTTTTTGTAAAGTTCAATAGCTCCGGCCATTTTTTGTTGAAGCTCTTCGCTTTCTTTAGAAATTTTTTTAACTTCATCCGATTTCATTTCACGAATTCGAATAAGTTCTGCAACGGCTTCACGCATTTCTTGATAATCTTTACTCCAATCTTCTTTTGTTTTTCGAAATTGAGAACGAATGGCGTCAGCGTTTGATGTTACCATTTTATCTGTCATGCGTTGGGTTTTCCCTTCAGCAAGACCAAATACACTAGAGAAAAAACGTCCTAAACTATTAAAAAAACTCATAAATTACCTCCAAAATCCAAATCACATCAAACTCAATTTAATTACGAGAGATGCTCGTGCAAGAAATAATACCAGTAGATTTTACTTCTGTTAAGACGAGAATTTAATTTATGTCTTTTTTTATGACTCTTCTTGTGATGAATATCCAATATCAGAAGCACTTGTTTGATCTTCTTGTTGCTCTTCAATAGAATTTAAAGCAAGGATAGCTTTTTTTTGATCATCAATATTCATTTGTAATGATCTTAAGCTTGGTAATTCACTTAAACTTGAAAGTCCGAAAACTTCTAAAAACTTTTGAGAGGTTTTATATTCTAGTGGATTACCAACTTCTTTTCTTGTTCCTGAAGCATAAATGAGTTCTTTTTCTTTTAGCGTTTGAACAATAGATGAGCTGTCTACTTGTCGAAGTGCGTTTATTTGTGCACGGGTAATAGGTTGTCTATATGCGATAATTGCTAAAGTTTCTAAAGCATTTTTACTTAAAGAACGTGCTTTACCTGAATATTGTTTTTTAATTAAAGCAATATGTTCGATTCGTGTTCTGATTTGGTATTTATTTCCATTTTCAAAAATTTCAAAGGCTCTATCTTCATATTCAAATGCTAATGCTCTTATAGCCATTCGAATGTCAGAAAGAGATACTTCGCCAATCCAGTTTCGAATATCTCCCGCTTCTAAAGGTGTATCAGCAACAAATAAAATAGCTTCAACTTTAGATTTCAATAAATCAAATGCGGACTTATTTGAAATATTTGATTCTTCTGAATTAAGAAGAGAATTTGTTTTTGAATCTTCCATAATCACCTATAAAATTAATTTGATTCTCGCACTTTGTGGCGATCTTTTTTATTATGTTTTTTTTCAGGATGTTCAGATACAACTTGAGCATCTATTATATTTCTATCTGATATTCTTTTTTTTGCATCTGAAATTAAAGTTTGTGCAATATTCTTTCTAAAGTTTTTAAAAGATTCTATATTTGTTGGAGCATTGCTTACGACAACTGAGTTTACATATTTAACAATAGGTAATAAATTTTTGCCGCTATTATGCTCTACAAGTATACTTATAATTTCGTTACGAACTTCATTTGTTGCAACTTCTGCAGGTTGTCCTTCTAGAAGTTTATTTACTAATTTCGAGATGCTTTTTTCAATTTCAGAGCTTGTTTTATGGCCAATGTCATTTACTTTTCCAAGAAGAAATTGAATTTCTTCTTTAGAGAAAGATCTTGCTTGATCAACTGCTTTTTTAGCAAGACCAATCATTGCTTTTGGATTCAGATTTTCTTGATTTTTTTTCAAAGTATCAACAATTTTTTCAGAGTTGATATTTTTTAAATTGCTTATTAAGGAACTCAATTTGCTATCCATTGCTCTTTTCCTTTTGATTTTTCGAAATAGTCAATTTAGCACATACTCGCAAGCTAAATCGCCGCTATTCCTCTGAGAAACTAAAACCTCTAACGTTTCTCATACACCAAAAAACAAATACTTCAAATGAAGAGACTTCTTTGATTTTAGCTATTTAGCTTAAATAGCTTCCCTTTTACTCCGTTTTGAAAATCTTTTGATGACACTGCTTTTTTGCCAGGTAGTTGCAATTCCAGTATATCAAGTAGTTGTTCATCTCCACAGCATACACTTAATGTGTTTTGTGTAAATGATAATTCACCAATTTTTAGACCAAGATTATTTTGTGACACTTTTGTAGAAATTATTTTAATTTCTATTTTATCATTATTTAATAAAAAGATTGATTTTGTTCCTGGCCAACCTGAAAAAGCTCTAACCTTATTATGCAGTGCAGTAGCGGATTTAGAAAAATCTAAATAGCTTTCTTCAGGCTTTATTTTATCTGCCTTCGTTGCTTGTGCATGATCTTGCTCTATAGGGTTGCTCTTTCCCGCAAAATAATTTGGCAGGGCTTTTACTAGTAATTTAGCTCCTTTTTCAAATAAAATATCTAATAATTCAGGCGATTTTATTTGATCATTTAATGGATATTCTTCTTGAGCTAAAATAGGACCCGCATCCATAGCAGCGACAGAGAAAAGAATGGAGACACCTGTTTTTTGATCTCCATTTTCGATACAGCGCTGAACAGGTGCAGCTCCTCTATAAAGAGGCAAAAGACTAGGATGAATATTTAAGGTTCCAAAAATAGGAATGTCTAAAAACTCTTTTGGCAGATAATTTCCATAGGCCGCTGTAATGCATAGGTCGGGCTTTAGTTCTTTTAAGTCGGATAAAAATTCGGGGTTTTTTGCGGATTGGGGTGTAAAAACAGGAATCCCTCTTTCAAGTGCCAAAGTGTGCACTGGAGAAGGGGTTTCGCTTCCATTTCGGCTTGAACGTGCGGGAGTTTGGCTTACAACCAATATAACTTTTAAAAAGTGTTCGTATTGTAAAATGATTTTTAATGCCAGTGCGGCAACTTGAGGAGTTCCTAGAAATATAACTTTTTTTCGATTATCTGACTGTAAAAAACTCATAGCATACCTTTTCCATTTTTTTAGGGATAGCAGCTTTTCCCTCAACAAAATAACAAAGAAAGAACATATCTGAAATTAAAAAATTGAAAAGTAATTTAAGAAGTATTTGTTTTTAATAAAATTTAAAATGTTTTGCGATTTGTTCTTTCGGAATTTTAAACTCATCTTCAACCATGTCTCTCCAGAATGATCTATTAAAATAGTCCCTATGAGGAACAAAAAAATTTGGTTCTTTTGAGTAAGGATATGGCTTGCATTCAGAAAAGGGTTTATTTTCAAATTCAGCGCATAAAAGAATATCAATATCTAAAGATCTTGGCATCCAGCGCCGCTCTCTAGGGTGCCCGATAAGATCCTCAATTTCAGTTATAATACAATAGAGTTCATCCGGGTTATAGTGAGTTTCTGCTTCGCAGATAAAATTAACGTAATTTTCGTGGTCACTTGTATTGTATTCTGGGTGGGTAAGGGGTTTTGTTTCTTTTCGAGTCGATTGTTTTGTGATGAAAATGTGTTTATTTAGTAATATTAAAGACTTATCTAGGTTTTTTTGTCTATCTCCAACATTTGATCCAAATGCCAGAATGTATTTATACATATTTTTAGATGGTCGCATTTTTGGGGCTTTTATAAAAAAAGGCGCATAAAATGCGCCTTTTCGTTATAATTACAGTTGGTTACTTAACGTAAACTGTAGCAGCTAATTTAGTACGGCCTTTTGTACGGCGACGTTTGATAACGTTGCGGCCATTTTTAGTTGCCATGCGTGCACGAAATCCATGCTTGCGTTTACGAACTTTATTACTAGGTTGAAATGTTCTTTTACTCATGTTTAAAATCCTCTCAAATCACAGGAACCCTGTAGCTAGCATAAGCCTAAAGATAGCGCAAGTAGAAAGTACAAAAAATGTTAATCGATGTAATTATTGAATAATAATTCAAATCTAATAAATGCCATGTTTTTATTTTTAGATATATAAAAAAACTTAGGCAGTCTATCGGCCATAAATGCAAAGAAATTTAGACTAAAATCGTTAGAATAATTCTTAAAAAATAAGTTATTTTTATTTCATTTACTCTAATTAATTTCATAAATTCTAGATATAAAGTTTGCTTTGAATTTGTTGTTTTGTATGGCATAGATTTTCTGTGTCTTGATATCACGTTTTTATTAGGAAGAGAGAAACATTATTATGGTTTATAAAAAAAGAGAAGGCTCCCCTTCTAGGTCAAAGTCATCTTCAAAAACAGGGAAGTTTGATAAAAAGGGAAGTTCAAGATCGGATAGAAGCTCATCAGATAGCAGATCAGCAAGATCGGATAGAAGCTCATCAGATAGCAGATCAGCAAGATCGGATAGAAGCTCATCAGATAGCAGAACACCAAGATCAGATAGATTTTCAACAGATAGTAGAGCGCCAAGATCAGATAGAAGCTCATCAGATAGCAGAACACCAAGATCAGATAGCAGAACGCCAAGATCAGATAGCAGAACGCCAAGATCAGATAGCAGAACACCAAGATTAGATAGCAGAACACCAAGATTAGATAGCAGAACACCAAGATCAGATAGCAGAACACCAAGATCAGATAGCAGAACACCAAGATCAGATAGCAGAACACCAAGATCAGATAGCAGAACACCAAGATCAGATAGCAGAACACCAAGATCAGATAGCAGAACACCAAGATCAGATAGATTTTCAACAGACAGTAGGGCACCACGATCTGAAAAAAGAGATTATCCTTCTACAGATCACAATCGCATTGCGAATGAAAGACCTCAAAAATTGGAAAGAAAAGATTTTTCTTCCCCGCTTAGAACAAAAAAGGGAATGCCAAAAGAAATCTTTATTTGGGGGCGCAGAACGGTTGAAGCTTTCTTAGAAAATCTTCACCAACAATCCAAAGATATTGATAGTTCTAAATATGGTCTTCACATTATTGTAGATAAATCTCATAAAGCACCCTCTCAATTAAAGCCTTCTGTTGAGTCTGCAAAACTTTTAGGAATTAAAATTGTTCCTCATGATTCCGCAGAAGAAACATGGCCTTTAGCGGATGCATCTGAAGAATTAAATCACCAACGTATTTGTTTGAAAATTCCTGAATATCCCGTTCAAAATATTGTTGAAGCAATCAACCATGTGAAAGCGGCGAACGAAAATTCGGAGCATGGTTGTGTCGGAATAGTCTTAGATCAAATTCAAGATCCACGTAATTTTGGTGCTATTATTCGTAGTGCTGCTTTTTTTGGAGTAAAATTTGTTGTTTACGGTACTGACAGACAAGCAGATATTTCTTCATTGGTATTAAAAACTTCAGCAGGCGGAGCATTTTCTATTTCTTTGATACCAGCTGTTAATATTAATAGAACTTTGCAGCAATTAAAAGAAGCAGGAGCTTGGATAGCAGGGGCTGCTTTGGCTGAAAGCGCTGTTGCTTTAAATACTGTTCCGAAAGACAGAGCATGGGTTGCTGTTATGGGGAATGAAGGAAAAGGACTACGTAACGAAGTATTAAAAAATTGTGATTACGTTGTTCAAATACCAGGCGGCCAAGGAACAGTAGATTCATTAAATGTAAGTGTTGCTGCTGGAATTATGATTCATGCTCTTTCAAAATAAGAGGTTTTTCTTATGAGGTTATTGTCTCATTTAAATGAAACAGATTATCCGTTTTTTATTCCTAAGAGTTTTTCGCAAAGTTTTTCTTTGGAAAATCTTTCTTTAAATTTTGATCCTTTTTCTACAGTAATAGAAAAAGAATCTATTCCATTAAATGGTTTAAAAAGTTCTGTTACTTATTCATTAAATGAACAATTACCTAAATCTTTTACGGTGAAG
Organism: Silvanigrella sp.; assembly: GCF_044369315.1. Classification (NCBI taxonomy): domain Bacteria; kingdom Pseudomonadati; phylum Bdellovibrionota; class Oligoflexia; order Silvanigrellales; family Silvanigrellaceae; genus Silvanigrella; species Silvanigrella sp. The sequence continues at coordinate 11,397 of NZ_JBIPMD010000014.1, read as the reverse complement.
GCTTTTCATAGTAACGTTATTGCAAGGGCGTCTGAAAATGCCCCAGCGGCAGATGCTCAATTTATCATTGCTCCTTTTTCAAATCTTTCTTCTATTTTTCAAGGTAAACAACACTTAGGATTACGCACGGCAGATTGCCTCGCCGTTGTCTTTAGTTTTGAAAATAAAGAGTACTTTGTTGGCGCTATTAGTCATGCAGGCTGGCGTGGTTATTCTTCTGGTATCTTACAAAATACAATCGAAAAACTTAAAAATGAAACTAAATTGGTTGGTATTACTGCTTCTGAATTATTAACTGGTTTAAAAGTACACATCGCTCCTGCTATTTTTGGTGTATCTTATGAATGCGGGCAGGAAGTAAATGAAGCTCTTTTAAAACATGGAAAAAATTTATTTTCTGAACACTCTGGCCAATCCCAATTTCATGATTTATATCTTAAATTAATAAATTTAAATCAGGATCCTGAGCTTTCACTTGTTATAAATGAACTTCTCATAAAAAATCAGCAATCTATTTACGTTCCTGGTAAAATATTTCCAGATTTGCAGCTATTAGCTGCTCTTGAATGTTTTCTTTCTGGGATTCCTCATGAGAACATTGAGATTTTAAGAGAAAATACTTATAGTCACCCAGCCCTTTTTAGTTTTCGCGAGGCAAGTCATAAAAAGTCGAATTCAAGTCATCGACAATGGACTCACTTGAGTTTTCCTTCTATTTCTAGGAAACTCGTTTCATTTGCCCCTAATTGAAAGGGGCATTTTGTTTATTTTGCCTTGCCCATGTTAATAGAACCGTGTTAGCTCTTTAGCATTTATAGGGCGCTTGACATAAGTTTGGGCGTAGGCCCAATAGGAGATAAAAACCAAATGAATGAAGTTTCTCAGATAGCTTATCGTTATGCTGCTCTTTTTTATGGAATTATAGCTGCTTATTTTTGGTATATCTTTTATTCCCTATGGGGATTTTTAGGAAAAAACTATTTTCCTCAAGATGTTTCCAGTGTTTTTAGTATCCAAAATAGCAACTTTCATATTGTAAGTATTGTGATAGCTACGGTTCTTACTTTAGCTCTTACAGCTGGTTTCTTAATACATAAAAAACTTAAAGAATTCATTGTAGATGTTGGAGATGAGTTATCTCGAGTAGCATGGCCTACATTTAAAGAAGCTCAAAAAACAACAGCCATAGTTATTGCACTTGTCATTGTTTCTTCCATCGTTTTGTTTTTTGCAGATATGGTATTTTTAAAAGTGATTAATCTAATTATGAGCACAGCAGCTTAATTTAAAATTATTATCAAAATCAAGGAACATAATTTTATGGTAGATCCAAAAGTAAGTGAACACGAAACTTCAGTAAAACCAACTTCTTTTACTCACGAAAGATTTAAATGGTACGCAGTATTAACTCAATCCGGTATGGAAAAAAAGGCAAAAGCAACCCTTGAAGAACGTATTAAAAAGCTAAAAATGACAGATCATTTTGGCCAAATTTTAATTCCAACAATGACGGTTGAAAAAATTGATGAAGGTGGAAAAAAGAAAAAGGTAGAGCAAAAAATGATGCCTGGTTATTTGTTTGTACAAATGGATCCAGATCATAAGGCAACATTTGGTTGTGTGAAAGATACTCCAAAAATCTCTTCTTTTATTGGTTCAGCTGCAAATCAAGATCCTAAGCCTGTGCCAGATGAAGAAATTAGTCGTATTTTCAATCGTGCAGCAGAAGCAACAAAAGCAGCTCCTTCTAAACCGCTTACAGCTTTTGAAAAGGGTGAAAAAGTAAAAGTAATTGAAGGGCCATTTACAAACTTTGTTGGTGATATTGATGAAGTTAAGGCTGATAAAATGAAACTTCGTTTACTTATTTCTGTTTTTGGTCGAGCAACACCTGTTGAGTTAGAGTTCAATAAAGTTGAAAAACTAAAAGACGGAGAATAATTTTAAAGGTAACAAATATTTTTTTGTTATAAAAATAAAAAGGAGAGCTTACACTGCTCTCCTTTTTATCGTATTATAATGATATTATGATTTTACATTAAAGTTTGATCAAATAAATTTCTCTTATTTGGAGATTTTATGAGCTTATCTGATAATAATAATGAAAAACGTCAATTTGAGAGATATAGAAGTAGTATTCCTGTTATTATCCAAAAAAAAGGGAATATAGGAACATGTGAATGCACTTTACTTGATGTTTCGTTAAATGGTTTTTCCGTTCGTTTGGAAAATGGAAAATTTAAAATCGATGTAGATGATAACTTTTTATTAATTATTGACCCCAAATTATTTGATATTGAAATAAATGATAAAATTATAATTAATTCAATATGTAAAAGAATTGATCTAGAAACATTAATAATTGGGTCTGTTTTTTATAAAAATACAGAAAGTATTGATAAATATATTAAAATAATTGTAAATAGCTTTAAAAAAATTAATGAAAATGATTATTAAATTATAATTAAAAAGTAGGAGATTTTATAATTATGTCTCTAGTACTTGAACTTCCAGACGATTTATCATTTCTTATCGTTGATGAAAGCGATTCTTTTCGTAACGTAATGGCTGCAGGATTAAAATCACTTGGTTTTAAATTTGTAAGTCAAGCTCCATCTTCTATGTTAGCTTTAGAAAGTTTAAGAACAAAAAGTATTAATTTTGTTATTTGTGAACTTGAAATGCCTATAATTAATGGAATAGAATTATTAAAAGAAATTCGTGATGCGAGTGATATAAATCGTACCGCATTTTTAATGATTAGTAGTAATGCTACAAGAGAAGATATTGCTTTATTAGCAGAATATGAAATTGATGGTTTTTAAAAAAACCTTTTTCATTTCAATCGTTGGCTCAAAAAATTCCTAGTTGTATGTATAACTATAATGATCCCAATAATATTGAATCCTATTTTCAAGAGGCTAAATCCTATTTAAAAAAAGGAGAAATAAGTGTTGCTTTAATAAAATATGAAGGGTTATTAAGAAAATCTCCTAATTCTTGTCGTGCTAGAATTGGTTTAGCAACATGTTTTCGCTTATTAAAAAATTATGTAAAAGCAGAAAATTTATGTAAACAAGCAATCGAAAAAAATGGATTATATGTTCAATCCTTTGATGAAATGGGTCGAATTTATATGGCAATGAATAAAATAGAAGAAGCGATAAAGTTTTTTAAACAAGCTGTTTCTTTAAGTCCTAATAATCCATTAAGGTATGAAAAAATAACAAATTTATTAATTGAACAACAAAGATTTAATGAAGCAGAAGGTTTTTTAGAAAGTGCAACTTCTAGCGGTGTTGTATATACAAATATTTATGAACAATATGGTAGGACATTATTTTATCAAAAAAAGTTAGAAAAAGCTTCTTTGTATTTTGAAAAAGCTTTGATCCAAGATCCTAATAATCGGAGTTTGATAAATTTAATGGGTATTTGTTTAAAAGATTTAAATAAATACGAGGAAGCTCTTCGTTATTATAATTCTGCAATTAAAGCATATCCTTCCGATACAAAAGTTTTATTTAATAAAGCTCTTTGTTTTTTTGAAATGAAAGAATTTGAAAAATCAAAAAAATTATGTGAATATATTCTTACCCTAGATCCTAATAATCAAAAAGCAATTAAAAAAATACAAGAAATTGAATTAATGCCAGCACAATAAATACAATTTAATTTAGCTGGTTGACTTTTTTTCATTAATTTGCGATTTTTTATAGTCAACTTTATTAGTCTGAATCTATAAATAAATGGAGATACATTTTATGATGAAGTGGTGGGGTTGGGGTGATCCTCAAAAAACATTTCCAATGGAAGATAAACCAAATTTATGGTCTTGGGTGTGTAATATTTTAGCGCTACAAGATAAAAATAAAATATCTGAGCCTGTATCAAGAGAGCAGGTGATCCTTTCAGAAACAAATATTAATCAAGAATTTTTATCTGAAATAACAAGTAAACTAGAAGCAAATCAAATTTTTACTTCAGACGATGAAAGATTAGAACATGCATATGGAAAGTCTTATGCAGATCTTTTTTATGCACGTAAAGGAATTATAAAAAAAGCGCCAGATATCATTATTTACCCACGCTCCCATGATGATGTTGAATTTATTATGAAAGCGGCTCAAGTTCACAATGTGTGTGTCATCCCATTTGGAGGAGGTACAAATATTGTTGGCGGAGTCGATCCACGTGATCAAACTATGACCACAAAAGGAATTCGTTGTATTGTTTCCTTAGATATGAAACAAATGGATAAAGTGATTTCAATTGATACACAATCACAGACAGCAATAATACAAGCAGGCGCATTAGGCCCTATTTTAGAAAGTCAATTAAGTGAAAAAGGATGGTCTTTAGGGCATTATCCAGATTCATTTGAATTTTCTACATTGGGAGGTTGGCTTGCAACTCGTTCTGCAGGCATGCAATCCGATGCTTACGGAAAAATAGAAGACATGCTTGTTTCTTTAAAAATGGTAACACCTACGGGAACAGTTATAACAAGAACAACACCAGCTTCAAGTGCGGGCCCCGATTTAAACCGATTTATTGTTGGCTCAGAAGGAATACTTGGTGTTATTACAGAAGCAACAATGAGAATTCATAAGTCACCTGAAGTTAAAGACTATCGCGGATTCTTGTTTCCTTCTTTTGAAAAAGGAGTTGAAGCAATAAAAGAATGCATTGATAAAAATTGGGTTTCAAGCATGATTCGTTTGCAAGATGAATTTGAATCTCAATTGGCATTTAATATGAAATCTCCTAAAAAAGGATTTGAAGCTCTCATTCAAAAACAAGTTAAAAAATTTCTTTTAGCTACAGGGTATCAAAAACCTTGTATCATGATTGTAGGTTTTGAAGGTGATCTAAAAAATACTCAAATAATTAGTCAAGAAGCTGTTAAAATTTTAAAGAAACATAGAGCCTTTTCATTAGGAAAAAGTGTTGGTAAAACATGGTCAAAAGATAAATTTAATATTCCCTATTTACGTGATTATATGATGGATTATGCAGTTATGGTTGATGTTGCTGAAACAGCAGCTGTTTGGTCTAAGCTATTAAACGTTTATCATAAAACAATTGAAGAAATGAAAAAACGTTTTGGTGAAGAAGAAAACGGAACAGGAACGGGTTACATTGGATGCCATATCTCTCATACCTATCACACAGGAGCTTGTTTGTATTTTACTTATGCAACGAAACAAAATCCTAATAAAGAAATGGAACAATATTATGGTTACAAAAAATTAATTACGGATACGTTTCTAAAGAATGGCGCAACACTAACACATCATCATGCAGTTGGTTATGAACACTCTCCATGGATGGAAACAGAAGTTTCAGCTACAGGGTTAAAAGCTTTAAAGGCTGTAAAAGATGTTTTAGATCCTAAAAATATTTGTAATCCAGGAAAAGTATTACCTGTAGAAGAAGAAATGCGATTAGGTGTTTTTGGAATTGACGCCCCTGAAGCTGTTCACCAGAGTAAGAGCAGAGCTAAAAAGAGAAGTGGGCAAGTAAGTCGCAATTTGAACGAAAATACGATTAGTTAATCCAGGAATACAAATTAAATCTCCTCTCATGAGTGCTTTAAAGCCTTGTTCTGCTACAAGATCTGCGCTCATGCCAGAGGTTTTTTTATGTTTTATTGAATTTATATTTTTACCTATATTTGATCGAATTCTAAATTCTGTTTGTGTTATACCAGGACAAAGAGTTGTTACATTAATTTTGTACTTTTTATTTTCATGAGCCAAAGATGTTCCAAATGAAAGTAAAAATGATTTACAACCTCCATAAACGGATTGAAATGGGACTGGGCTAAAAGAATATACAGAGCCCACATTTAGTATAAAACCGGAGCGTTTTTCTTGCATTTGTGGTAAAATTAACTTTGTTAAAGAAAGGGTAGATTGAATTTGTAAATTTACCATATTTAATTCTTTTTGCAGTTCTGTTTCATGAAAAGCACCATGAACTCCAAATCCAGCATTATTAATTAAAACATCTACAACTAAATTTTCATTTTTTAAAAATTCAGCAATTTTATCTACAGAATTATTTATAGATAAATCTAAAGGTAACACATAAATTTTTGAATTATACTTTGTTAATAATTTATTTTCTAATTCATAAAGGCGTTGATGATCTCTTGCTATAGCAATCACGTCATAACCTTTACTTGCTAAAAGACAGGTAAAAGATTGACCAATTCCACTTGATGCCCCTGTAACTAAAGCAATTGGTTTTTTTTCAGTTTCAATTGTTCTTGGTTTCGATTTGATTATTTCGGATATTTTCATGTCTTTCAATTACTCCAGCTTTTCTTTCAAAAAAATAATTATTTTCTTGAGTTTTAATGACATTTGCAATTTGATGAACAATCTCAGAGCATCCCTCACGTCCAGATAATTCAGTTTTAGGAGTAACAAGATTCATCGAAATATAAAAGGATGAATTTTTTAGTGGATAGTTGGAATAGGTTTCTTGTTTATCGCCTCTAACATAAATACAAAGAACCCTGCAATTAGGAATATTTTGAATGATTTTTCCAACACCATAAGTCATTTGGGTTTCCTCAAATCTGCCTGTTCGGCTTCTTTTTCCCTCTGGAAAAATAGTAATGATTTCTCCCTTTAGTAAAAGATTTTTACATATATTTAAAATTTCATTATGATGGCTTGCAGAGGCATCTCTATGTATGAAAATACATTTTGCTAAAAAAGCAATGACTCTATAATACCATTTTTTACCAAAAAAATCACCAGCAGGTAGATTCCAAGAGAAATATTTATAATTAAATTGATACCAATAATTGGGAGCTAATGCCCAAATAATTAAACAAGAATCTATAAATGTAAGATGATTTGCGCATATAATTAAAGGTTTTTTATTTTTAATAATGGATTTAAATTGATTACGAATGCTTTTGATATTTTCTATTTTATACCCCATGATATGCTTAAATATAAAAATAATTGTATAACAAAATGGGATTAAAACTAGAAAACTAAATGTTCTTTGAAAAAGAAGTCGTTGGTTGTTATAATTTACAAATATAGAACTTTTATTTTTTTTCTTTTCATTTATACCAATGACTTCTGAAGATATTTTTGTATTCTCTTGATCAAGCATATTTTTTAAGCCCTCCCTCTTTTTCGTATCATATATGATATTTGAATCGTTAAAATGAGTAAATACTAGAAATTGAAAATTTAATTCGATTTTATTGTTTCCAAAAACTTTTTTAGTATCAGTTTGATATCCAAAAAATTTAATATGTATAGTTATTATTTTATTTTTTATGAATAAAAATTAGGAATACATTCTTTATTTCTTATGTTTTTGGTATATATACTTAACTGGGTGATCTGCTATAAGAGGTAAATGTAAATGACTAAATATTTAAAGAAATACTTTAATAATTGTGTTTTTTTTGTAGTTATAGTAATAGTTGCAAGTTGCAAGTCAGGTAGCTCTGATAAAGAGCTTTTTCAATATAATATTCAAAGCAAATGCATCGATCCTTTAGCTAAAATTGAAATCAATTATCCAAAATGTAGTAATAATACTCCTGAAAATCAAATTTGTTCTGTTCATTTGCGGGATCTAAAACCAACTCAGTTTAATTATGGCCAAGATTATGTAATAAAATTAAGCGAAAAATTTCGAAATAACATAAGTTCTTTGCAAGAACTTATGTGCTCTAAGCCTTTGAATGTCGTGATAGGTCCAAAGTCTGAACCCGGTTTTTTTCTTACAGACGGCCATCATAGAGTGAAATTAGTAGAAAGAATTGCAAATGAGAAATCAATAAACTTTACTATTCTTGTAAAAGTTGAAAATAATTATATGTTAGAAGATCCTAAATTAGAAAAGAGTGTATTTTGGAATACAATGATTGCAAATAATAATGTTTATTTAAAAGATAAAGGTATTATTAAGTCTCCAAATAAATTACCAACTAAATTTGAGGAATTAACAAACGATCCATATCGATCACTTGTAGCTTATATTGCTGATGATAAATCTAAATTTTGTTTTGATTCATCTTTATCAACTTTTGGAAATTATGGAGAGTTTTATTGGGCGGATTATTTTAGAGATTATAAAAAATTAGACAAATATACAGATAAAAAAGTATATAATTTTTATAAAAATAAAATACTTTACTTTGTGAATTCAAGTAATGGAAAAAAAGAAAACCTTTGTAAATTATCAACCGCTATTCATTTGCCAGGTTATACAAATCAAAATAATAAAGAACCAACTTTAGTTATAGATAGTTTTAATCAAACAGGAGATATAAAGAATTTTAGAACAATGCAAATGATTGAAAAAGTATTTAAAAATAATATAAAAGGCTTACATAAATTGAAAGCTTCTGGAAGTGCGCAGTTTTCAGAAAGTCAATTAAACTGGATGATTGAAAATACTTCCAAAAATCTTATTTTAGTTGATTTAAGACAAGAGTCTCACGGTTTTATTAATGGAAATCCTGTGACCTGGACAGCCCCATTTAATTGGGCAAATATAGGTAAGTCTAAAAATAATATTTTGATTGACGAATCTGTTAGGCTAAATGAACTTTTATTTCAAGATTATATTGCTATTCCTACCTCTAAAAACTATAAAAAAGATAACTTTAATTTCAATGATTTGGTTAAGCTAGAAATAAATGAAATATCTCGTGAAGATGAATTAGCAACCAAAAATCATATTGGTTATTTTCGTTTGACGATAACAGATCACTCAAGACCATTAGATGAAGATGTAGACGCATTTTTAACTTTTGTGAAAACATTAAAAGAGGATACTTGGTTACATTTTCATTGCAGAGGAGGAAAGGGGCGTACAACAACATTTCTAGCCATGTATGATATGTTATTTAATGCTCATTTAGTTTCATTTCATGATATTATTCAAAGACAATCCGATATTATGCCAAATTATAACTTATTCAATATTAAAAAATCTAGAAATTCAAGCCTATCTTCAAATAGACTTGAATTTTTAAAAGAGTTTTACAAATTTTCTAAAGATTATAATGATGGCTATAAAGGAACATGGAAACAATGGAAATTGCAAAAAAACTCTTAACATTTGAGTTTTTTATGGAGCATTTTTTTTGCCACTTGTTAATGCTTTTAATTGCGGTAAACACCATTGTTTTAAACCTGGAATATGAATTTCATTCCAATATTTATCCCATTTAATATCAGTAGGCGTGTAAGAAAATTCTTCTTCAACTATTTTATGATTTAATAAATTATCAGACTTGAAAGTATAATTGTAATCGTAAATAAATGGCTTATATACTTTCGTAATTGTATCAATTGTTCTTGCTTTTCTTTTAATTGTTGTAATTACTTTTTCAATTCCCATTTTTGATATGAGTCGTGCAGAATTTTTATCAAGTTTAATCAAATCAAAAACAAATGAAACTGATTTTTCATATTTTGTAATACTAGCGCCCGATAAAATATGTTTTGGTGTAATAAATTTTGGCCTTGGATTAGGAAGTAACATATGACTTAATGATTTTTGAGCATCTTTTTTAAAGAAATTAAAAACAAATTCGGAAGCATGTTCGACAGATAATGGATTTACTGATGATGTCGAACTTTGATAAACTTGTGCATGTTTATTTATTAATAATGCAGATGCCGCAATAGTTAATCCTTTTGCAACATAGTCAACAGGAATAATGTCTAAATTATGATTTGGTTTTGCCACAAGCAATCTATATCTAGAGCTTAACATTTGAATAAAAGGTGCTGTTCCATTAAAATCTTCATTCCAACCAGGAAAAGGATATTTTTCTGCGGATTCTACAATGCTTGGTCTAAATATACATAATCTATTATTAGGGAGTTTTTTAGCTAATAAAGATTCTCCCAGGGCTTTTGAATAAGTATATGTGTTTGGCCACCCTAATCTTTCAGCTCGTAATGCACCAATTTGGATGAGTTCTCTGTCATTTGCATTGCGTGAACGCGCTCCAAATGATTCTTGTAATCCCCCTTTTAATTCATCTTCTGCAGAAAATTTTGTTCCGTTAGGAGAAACATCTTTTAATATTTGTTCTGACACAATACCATCTGCCATTCCAGCAACATAACAAGTAGATATATGTAAAAGTTTTGCATGTTTTGTAGATAATATAAAGTCAGCAATTTTTAATGTGCTTTCTGAATTTGTTTTTAGCATTTGATCTAAAGGAGCTATAAATCTTAAATCAGCTGCAAAGTTAACAACAAGATCGAGTTCTTCATATAGTTTTTCTTCAATTTGTTTATTTAAGCCAAGAGATTCTGAGCAAATATTTCCAGAAACAATTTCAAGTTTTTTAACTTTAGAAAGACTATTTCCATAAATAAGATGTAAATTTTTAAATACAGGAGAGTTAGAGTATATTTCATCAAAGCGGGTAAAAGCATTTTTACCTTTATCTGGACGGATAAGAACATAAACTTTTTTTATTTTAGGAATATATTCTAGAAGCATAGAGATCCAGACCTTGCTAATAAATCCACTCCCTCCAATAATTAAAATTGTTTTGCCTTCAAATGAGTTATGAATGGAGAGATTAGAAATTGTCATATATGGTACCCTTTCTTGTACACTTTAGCCTAAAAAACAACCTTTGCATAAGTTGGTTTTCCGAAAGCGGTTTTCCTTAGATTTGCGCAATGTCGTAATATACAAGGTTGTCATATTGCTAATATTCTTTCAAGCATTTGGACGTTTCTTATTAAAATTGCCAGCTACCAGCAAGATTGATATAAGGTGACAGCCATCTTCTCGCAGGAATATCAACATCCGCTTTACCTGATTGTGTTGTAGATATTGTGCTTGTTGCAAAATCAAGCCCAATACTACTAAGTAAACTAAATCTTCCTGCTTTTGTACCCTCAGAAGATTCATATGATCCCGTTGCGGCAATCCTTATACCAAAATTTTGTTCTGTTTTTTGTAATGAGACATTATTATAATTAAAATTTAAATTATTTTGGATATAAAATGGTTCTAAATGTGCATATGTTCTAATTGGAGCATTTAAGCCTGTTTGCTGTGCAGACCAATTTGCAAATTCAATATTAGCTGGTAAGGAAACTTGATAGGTCGGATATTTTTGTGAAACTCTATAAAAGTAACTAGCGTAATTAGAAAAATTACCATGATTTTGAGCGTCTTTACTAATATCTATCTGATCATTTGTTGTTGCATTTCCAGCAAAAAAACCAGAAAATGAAATGCCTTGTGTATAAATAGGAGTAATAACTTGTGAGTAATTTACTTTTGTTGTTATTCCTTGGCTATTTAAATTAATTCCATTGTAATCATAATTAATTCTTCTATATCCAATTTGTGCATTCATGTAAATTTTAT
>NZ_JBIPMD010000119.1:0-9717 GCF_044369315.1 Silvanigrella sp. | reverse complement strand
TTTCAAAAGCAACTTGCTCTGACAATTTTAAAAGTCTATTTTCCATCTCCATTTAAATCTCCTCCTCAAAAGGAGATTTAATTCTGGATTTATGCTTTGTAAAAATCACTTATTGGGAGGACACACATAAACAGATATTTTATATTTATTTGAAATGATTATCCAAAGTTTTTAAATTTATGATGTCATGTTTTAATTTACTTAAGCGATAATGAGCTATTTCTTTATTATATCCAATTTAAATTCATAATTCGTAATATAATTATTTAAGACAAAGTTATCCATGAATTTGGAATGATATCAGTAAATTCATACTTTTTATGCCAATGTTTTGGAGAAATTACAATTTTATTTTCATTGCTATTTAACCAAGCTGCCCACCAACTAAAAGAACTATTTGCAATTATATTATGATTACAATGACTCATTAATCTTAGATCTTCATAACTAGAATCATTTCGGTTATGTGAAATAAAATAGGTCGGATAGTTAAATTTTAAATTTTCTTCAGCCCAATTAAGATCATCTGAAAATATAAAAAGTCCAATTTCTTTGTTTTTATCATTCTTATCTACTAGTAATTTTAATGCTGATTTATAATAATCTAATGGACAAATATAATAATTATTTACATTATTTTTAGATAAAAAATCACCTCTTCTAATATGAATTGATATAGAATTATAGTTTTTTATTAAATTTAAACTTTTTTTATTTTCAATATTTAATTCATTTTTAATTAAAAATTCATTTAAAATTTCGTTTCTATTATTAATAAAATATTTTTCACTTAAAAAATGTCCAATTAATATTTTTTCTTCATTAATTTTTTCAAAATTTTTTTGATATTTAAAATTTCTTTCAATATAAAAAGATTTATCTATAAAATTTAGCCCAAACTTTTTATACAAAATTAAAGATATACTATTATAATTTTTAATATTTTCATTTAAAATATCATCTTTGTAAAGAAATTTTGAACTAATTTTAAATTTATCTAACATAAAAGGGTGAATTGATAAACTTGGATGTGTCAAATCACAAAAAAGCGGTTTATTAATTTTTTTTGAAAGAGAGAATGCAGTTGCATATTGAAAAAGTTGATTACCCAAGCCTCCCCATAATTTAACAATTAATTTCATGATTCTCTCTTTTAATATTCTCTAACCAAAGTGTAAATTTATCGTCTTCATGTATGATTTTTTCTACTAAAATATTTTCTTTTGAGTTGTAAATTTCAAATTTTTCACGATTTAAATCAGAGTAAACCATTTCTTTGCATAACTCTTCTACTGATATTTTTGGACTCCAGTTCAATAAATCTTTTGCCTTAGAGTAATCTCCAACTAAAACATCAACTTCTGTGGGTCTAAAGTAATTAGGATCTACTTTAATTAAAACTTTAGAAGTTTTTTTACAAATTCCAACCTCATCAACTCCTTCACCTTTAAAGTATATATCTATATCAACAAATGAAAAAGCTAATTTTATGAAATCTCTTACTAGCATTGATCTGCCAGTAGCAAGTATAAAATCACTTGGTGTTGTATAATTAAGTATTTTCCACATTCCTTCGACGTAATCTTTGGCATGACCCCAATCACGTGAGGCATTTAAATTACCAATATAGAGACAATCTTGTTGTCCTAAAAGAATTTTTGCTACAGCCCTTGTAATTTTTCTTGTAACAAAAGTTTCTCCCCGTATTGGACTTTCATGATTGAATAAAATTCCATTTGTTGCAAAAATATTATAGGCTTCTCTATAATTTACTGTTGCCCAATAAGCATAAAGTTTAGCAACTCCATATGGGCTTCTTGGATAGAATGGTGTGCTTTCTTTTTGAGGTATTTCTTGAACTTTTCCAAATAATTCACTTGTTGAAGCTTGATAAAATTTTGTATGTTTTATTAGGTCTAAAATTCGAATAGCTTCTAAAATTCTTAATGCTCCAATAGCATCTGCATTTGCAGTATATTCAGGAGATTCAAAACTGACTTGAACATGGCTTTGGGCTGCTAAGTTGTAAATTTCGTCTGGACGAACTGTCTGTATAATTCGAATTAAGTTTGTACTGTCTGTAAGATCACCAAAATGTAAGAAAAATTTTGCATCCTGATTATGGTAATCAGTGAACATATGATCTATTCTTTGTGTATTAAAAGAACTAGATCTTCTTTTAATTCCGTGTACAATATAACCTTTTTTTAAAAGAAAATCGCTAAGATATGCACCATCTTGGCCGGTAATGCCTGTAATTAGTGCTATTTTTTGTTTGCTCATCATTAAACTCCAATAAGCTTTAATCTTGCTTATAAACAATTAAAATGTATTATAAAAGTTTAGCATAGTCTAGCATTTTACTTTAACTAACTAGACAATTGTGTAAATTAGGAATAAATCAATTTAATTTTTTTATTTTATAAAAGGAATTTTAATGAAAATATTTTTAACGGGCGCAAATGGAATGGTTGGGAAAAATATATTAGCGCATAATAAAGCTAATAAATATCAATTTTTTAATCCATCCAAAAATGAATTAAATTTACTTAGTCAAAAAAATGTCTATAATTATATTGAAAAAAATTCTTTTGATTTAATTATACATTGCGCAGGATTAGTAGGTGGTATTCTGGAAAATACACAAAACCAAGATAAATTTTTAATTGAAAATTTTGAAATTGGTAAAAATGTTATTCAAACTGCAAGAGAATTAAATGTCAAAAATTTAATAAATTTAGGAAGCTCTTGTATGTACCCAAAAGGGATTAATATTCCATTAAAGGAAAATATTTTATTATCTGGTGAATTAGAGCCAACAAATGAAGGTTACGCTTTGGCAAAAATAGCGATAGCAAAACTTTGTGACTTTATATCTAATAAATATGAAGGATATAATTATAAATCAATTATACCTTGTAATTTATATGGGAAATGGGATCGTTTTGATCTCCAACGCTCCCATATGATTCCTGCAGCAATTTCTAAAATTCATAATGCAAAAGAAAAAAACGAGAAATTTATTGAGATTTGGGGAGATGGAACTGCATTTAGAGAATTTATGTATGCCGAAGATTTGTCTGATGCAATCTATCATATTATTGAATTAGGATTAAATAATTTAGATAATTTTACAAATATTGGTTTAGGTTATGATTATACAATTAAAGAATATTACGAAACAATTTCAAAAGTTATAGGATTTAAAGGAGAATTTGTTTATAATCTTGAAAAACCTGTAGGTATGAAAAGAAAATTATTAGATGTATCAAAACAAAAAGAATTTAATTGGAATGCAAAAACTTCTCTAGTTGATGGAATTAAAAAAACTTATGATTTTTTTTTAGAAAGACATAATATAAGGAATTAAAATGAAATATCCATTATCAGTTTCTACATGGGATGATCTAGAAATAGCTGCTATACAAAATGTAGTTAGTTCTGGTAACTTTACTATGGGTGAGAATGTAAAAGAATTTGAAAATAAATTTGCAGAATTTGTCGGAAGTAAATATTGCGTTATGGTAAACTCTGGTTCTTCAGCAAATTTACTAATGATTGCGTCTTTATTTTACAAACAAAACCATAGATTAAAAAAAGATGATGAAGTTATTGTTCCTGCTGTTTCTTGGCCAACCACTTACTATCCAATTTCTCAATATGGATTAAAGTTACGATTTGTTGATATAGATTTAAAGACTTTAAATTATAATATTGAAGACTTGAAACACTCTATTACTGATAAAACTAAAGCAATTATGGTTGTTAATTTATTAGGAAATCCCAATGATTTTAAAGAGATTGAGAAAATTTGTAAAGAACATTCTTTAATTATGCTTGAAGATAATTGTGAATCTATGGGCGCAATTTATAACTCAAAACAAGCAGGAACTTTTGGTCTTATGGGGAGCTTTAGTTCGTTTTTTTCTCATCATATTTCTACTATGGAAGGTGGAATGATATTAACAAATGATGAAGAATTATATCATATATTACTTTCTTTAAGAGCGCATGGATGGACTCGAAATTTGCCTAAATATAATAAAGTGTCTGGTGAGAAAAGTGACGATCCTTTTGAAGAATCATATCGCTTCTTACTTCCAGGATATAATGTAAGACCTATAGAAATGAGTGGTGCAATTGGAATAGAGCAATTAAAAAAACTTCCAAATTTACTTGAATTAAGAAGAAAAAATGCTAAATTATTTCAAAAATTATTTTCAAAACATCCCTTTTTTGATATTCAACAAGAAATTGGAAATAGCAGTTGGTTCGCATTTTCATTAATTATAAAAGAAGGTGTAAATTTAAATCGTAAAAAAATTTCTAATTTATTATATGAAAATGGTATAGAATGTAGACCAATTGTTGCAGGAAATTTTTCTAAAAATGACGTTCTAAAATATTTACCACACACTATTTATGGTTCTTTACCAAATGCAGATAAATTAGATAAAGATGGTTTATATATTGGCAATCATGGATTTGATATGTCTGAAAACATTAATTATTTGTATAATGTCTTAAAGGATATCCATGAGTAAAGAAGAATGGAATTTATTTCAAGAGTATATCGACAATGTAAAATTGGATATATCTTTAAAGGAAACAATTCGATCTGAAATGTCATGCTTAGTTTATAATTATGGTCGGCATTTTTGTGGTAATCAAGAAAGTTTAAAAGCAAATATTTACGATCTAAAAAGAACAATAGAGTTTTTATTAGCAAGTTTCTTTTCTATTGAAAAAAAATCAAATAATAAAAAATTATTAGGCAGAACATATCATACCACAAAAACTGAAATTTTAAATTTAGGTTATAGTATTTATTCAAATCCTTGGGAAATTAAATTTGGTAATAATTTAATTGGAGAAAAAAAATTATCAAGTTTATTTTATTATTTTGGCTCTAAAATAATAAAGGAATCATTAGGCTTCTATTTTAGTAAGGAATTTCAAGAGAAAATACATGAAATCCAAAATGAATTTGAAAAATATGTTTTAAATAATAATTTCATTGGATATATAAGCCCTTTTGATGCTGCATTGAAAGAAAATATTTCAATTGATGTATTTAGAAAAATCAAGAAACCTAGTTTCGTTTTTTTGCACGGTTTGCCAGCAGTGTATAATTTAAAAGACAATCTTAGATCTGATTATCTTTTTGTATGGGGAGATAAGATAAAAGAGCAGTATATAAAATTAGGCGCTAATCCTGATAAAATTCACGTTTCTGGTCACCCATTTTTAAAAATAAATAAAAAAATAAATTTAAAATTTGATGTTTCAAAAGTACTTGTATTAACAAAGTCGATGAATGGTGGAATAATATTAAACCAAAATCGTTACTATGGTGATAGAGGGAATTCATTAGCTTATGTTTATCAAGTTCAAAATGTATTAAAAAGTTTAGGTATTCATTCCGCAACATTAAGAACTCATCCTTCAGAGAATAAATCTTGGTATTGGAAGAATATTGATCAAACTTTTTATGAATTAGATCAAGAATCATCATTGAATGAATCTATGAATTCAAAATCATTAATTATTGGCCCTGCTTCAACTGTTTTTTTAGAATCTATAGCAAGCGGTTTAAATTATATTGTCTATGAACCTATTGACGATTTAGGATTATCTTACGATGGAATTAAATTATCTCCACCTTTTGACTCGTCATATTTGAATGTCCCAGTTGCTAACTCAGCTTCTGAATTAAAATACCTTATAAAAAATAAAACAATATGTGATTACTCAGTTATTTTTGACTTTATTAAAGAAGACTATAATATTAATATTCTTAAATTGTTACTATGATTTTTGAAAAAATTAAGATTCTTTTTCATTAATATATTCTTTTATGTAATTTAAAATAGTATTCTTCGCATCAAAATCTTGTTTTATATATTTTTCTATTCGAATGGAATGAGTTAATATATGTTCGATAAAAGACTTAAGGTCATCTGGAAAATATATATTTTTCTTGAATTCAATCTCTTCATTAAAGAATAAAGGGTTAAGGTCCTCATTTCCTGATTGATTAATGAATCCTATTTTTTTATTTAAAGCTAAAGCTTCAATTCCGGTGGTTGAGCAAGATGAGAGAATTAAATTTGTAGATGTAATTACATTGTATATATTATATGTGTTTCTATCTAAATATTCAATATTATCAGAAATGAGTCCTGATTTTTCTAACTCAAAGATCTCATTGTTATTTCTTGGAAAGTATGAAAACTTTAAATTTGGAAATTCTTTGGTTAAAGAATTGAACGTTTTAATAGATTCAACTTCATTTGTTTTATGACTAAAAAAATGTTTTAGTAAACACTCATTTTCAATTGAATTTGAATATGTCCCAATATAAGTGACATCAAATTTAATAGGTGTTTTGATATAGTTTTTATAAAACTCAGATAATCTGTAGGATCCAATTTCTATATGCTTTTCATTTATACATCCTCCTTCTTCTCTTATATAAGAGGACTCTTTTGTTAAAAAACTAAAATAGAGATCAGCATAAGTAAAGTTTGCATCGCTTTCTTTTCCTCTTATCCCATTTTGGATTGTAAATAATTTACAATTAGCAGATTTTGCTTTTAAATAAGGGAATCCATTATCATTACCTGATAGTATAATTTTTGGATTAAATTTATACTTTAAATACCTTCCCGTAAAGAAATTTAGAATAATAATGGAATGTATAAATTTAAAATTAATATTTAATTCTTTGGATAAAATTTTGATTATTTTTCTCGTTTTAAAATAAATAAATATTGATTTATATAAATCTCTAAATAATATTTTATTGATTTGAGAAGCATTCATAATTTTAAATTTTATATCCTTAAAATCATCATCAGAAAATGAATAAAATGATTTTATGCTATTATTATACCAATCATCAATTAACAAGTTGTAATTATTTTTCTTATCATACTTAATTAATGATTGAAATATTGATAACAAAATTCTCAAAAAATAATATAAAAAAAATGGTATTTTTGAAAACTTTAAATTAGATTCAAGATTGTATTCTAAATTTGTTAATAAGTGTCTCTTTATATATAAAATAGAATATTTTTCATCTATAGTCGTTTCTTTTTTTAATACTTTTAAATATTCTTTTAAATATTTATTTTCTTCAAGTTCTTTTAAATTATTTAAGTTTTGATTTATTACTTTGCTATATTCTTTTGGGCTTGAAAATTTTATTAAATTAAAACTCATTTGATTCTTTCTTAGTATTTTTCAAAATAAATCTAAATTAATTGTTTTGTCAACTGGTTTTAAAATACCATGTCTATGTGAAACAATAATAATTGTCGTTTTACCTTTCATTTTTTCTATTGAGTGTGCGATTTCTAATTCTGTTTTTTCATCTAAATTTGCACTTGCTTCGTCTAATACTAGTAAATGAGGTTTATTAAGAACTGCTCTTGCTAAGCAAATTCTTTGTTTTTGTCCCGCAGAAATACCAGAGTGATCTTCAGAAATAATATAATCAAGAGAATATTTGTCAATAAATTGAGTTAAACTCGCCATGGATAAAGCATTGTAAATTTCTTCATCACTAACTTTATTATGAATACCGTATAATAAATTTTCTTTAATTGTACCTTTAATTAAAAAAGGTTCAGCACCTACATATCCTATTCTAATTTTATTTTCTTCTAAGAATGTTTTTGGATTTTGATCAGAAATTAATACATTACCTTTAGTTGGAAATATCATTCCTAGTAATAAAAGCAATAAGGTACTTTTGCCAGAACCACTAGCACCTATTATTCCAACACACTCGCCAGGTGAAATATTAATGGAAATATTTTTAAATATGATGTGATTTGAATTTGGGTAATTATAAGTTACTTTATTAAAGATAATATTTGGGATTATAGCGTTTTTATCAGAGCTATCAAATGTATTTTGCTGTGAAATATTAACTTCATTATATTTATTATTCCCCAAAAATCTTAAATTTTGTAGTATATCTTCAACGTTGTTTTTTGTTGACTCAGAAAAGTTCTTGTAAAAATTAAGAGCTATTTTTAATTGAGGATAATTAGAATTAATATTACTGAAATATCCTGTTAAAGATGATAAATATTGGATAAATCTAACTAATAAATATATAAATGAAATTAAAACTAAAGAGGGCGTTTTCCAAACATTTTGGCTAAAATGAATGACAAAAATAATTAAAATAATTCCTAAAAATGGAGGTAGAGTAGAACTAAATATAGTCAAAATTGATGTTCTAATAGCTTTTGATGAATAACTTAAAATATTATTAACTAAAGTATGATATTCATATTTCATAGTTCTCATAATATTTATAAAGATAATATTTCTCGATATTTTTTGTATTCCTTGATTTAATTTTTTTTGCTCAATTGGTATTTCATGAGCCACAGCTCTAACATATTTATTTATTTTTAAAATTAATAATCCTATAAAAAGTATTGAAAATAAACATAAAATAGTTTCTTTCCATGAGGTAAAAAATAAAACACCTAAAATGAATAAACATTGAATTAAATTTGAGATTAAAAATACTAAATTAGAAATAAAATATGTCGTTTTAGGAAATATTTCAGATATTTTAAAATTAATTTCCGAAGTGCAATTGTTATTGTTTGAATTATTATATAATAAATCATAAATAGAGAGTATTTTTAACCTTGAGTTGAAGTATTCTAAGATATAGTAATTGCTATGACCTGCTATAGTTTGAAAAATAAATCTTAAAAATCCAATTATAAGCAGAAAAAATATTGCATTAATCATATCAAAATTTGGAACACTTATACCAAATAATTTGACGTCAGAATTTAATAATCCTAAATTTATTAAAAATATTTGCAAAAATATTGCCACCATAATTTCAATAAAAGCTAAACAGAATGATAAAATAAAATTTATGATTAACCAATGTAATGGTTTTTTTCCGATAAATTTTAAAAGATTTACAACATTAATTTTCAAATTATAACTCATCTTTATAAAAAGTTCCTGTATAATGCCTAAATTTGACTTTAAAAATAATCAATACTTAATTTAAATTGATAAATATACTTGAAAAATTTTATTTACCGTAATTTCCGAAGTATAATTATTTAAAAATTTGTTATAAGCATTCTTCCGAAGTCGTTCCATTTTTTCCCCGTCTTGTAATAAATTTTCAATTGCATTTTCTAAATCTATTGAGGATTTTGGTTTAACTAAAACCCCATTAAAATTATCTTCTACAATTTCATTGCATCCCGGAACATCACAAGTAATTATTGGTCTGCCACATGCAGAAGCTTCAATAAGTGCTTTTGGCAGACCTTCTCTATAAGAAGGTAAGCATACTATTGTACATTGTTCAAGAATTTTAGGCATATCTTTTTGATAGCCTAAAAATTTTAAATTTAAAGCCTCATTTTTTAAAATATTAACCTCAAATAAACTTAGAGAAGAAGGATTTCCCAAATCAATATCGCCAGCAATCCAAACCTCATGTTTAAAATTTTTATTTGTGAGATTTTTAGAAGCCTCTATGAGCTCTTTAATTCCTTTCTCTTTAATTATCCGTGCAGGAAATAAAATAATTGGTGTTTCATTATAGTTAAGTTCACTATAATATTTGAATTCATTTTTATTTACTCCACTTCCTTCCACTAAAAAAATATTTTTTTTATGAATTTTAACTTTATTTAAAAAATATTTATAATCATC
>NZ_JBIPMD010000328.1:0-2898 GCF_044369315.1 Silvanigrella sp. | reverse complement strand
ATTCCTATATTAAATTAAATGCATTTATTATTAAATCGATCATTTTTATACCAATAAAAGGAACGATAACTCCACCAAGCCCAAATACAACCAAATTATAACGTAACAAACTCATTGCAGAACGTGGTCTATATTTAATTCCTTTTAAAGCTAGAGGAATTAAAATAATAATAATAATCGCATTAAAAATAACAGCAGATAAAATAGCACTTTGTGGGCTAGCAAGATGCATGATATTAAAAACACCTAAACTTGGGATCGACGCTAAAAATAGCGAAGGAATGATAGCAAAATATTTAGCAACATCATTTGCAATGCTAAAAGTTGTTAAAGCGCCGCGTGTTATTAATAATTGTTTTCCTATTTCAACTATTTCTATAACTTTTGTTGGATCGGAATCGAGATCGATCATGTTACCTGCTTCTCGAGCAGCTTGAGTCCCCGTATTCATTGCCAATCCTACGTCGGCTTGAGCCAATGCGGGAGCATCATTTGTACCATCTCCTGTCATTGCTACCATCAATCCTTCTTTTTTAAAGGATTTTATTAAATCTAATTTATCTTCAGGTTTTGCTTCTGCAAGAGAATCATCTACACCCGCTTCTGACGCAATCGCTGCTGCTGTTAATTTATTATCTCCAGTAATCATAATTGTTCGAATACCCATTGCGCGAATTCGTTCAAATCGTGCACTGATACCAGGTTTCACAACATCTTTTAAATAAATAACCCCAAGCGCTTTGGAACCTTTGGCAACAACAAGAGGAGTGCCACCTAGTTTCGAAATTTTAGTTACATTAGCTAAAACTTCTTCAGGAAGTTTTGATCCGAGAGAACTGACCCAAGATGAAATGGATTCCATAGATCCTTTTCGAAACGATTCGGAAGGGGTATCGACACCACTCATTCTTGTTTCTGCAGTAAAAGGGATAGGAATAGAATTGGCAGGCAATTGAAAATAGGCATGCAATTCGTTTGCAAGCTTAATAATAGAACGACCTTCTGGGGTTTGATCAAACCAAGAAGCCGCAAGAGATGCTTTTGCAAGTTCATCTATCGTAACAGCAGGACATGGAAAAAATTCGGTCGCCATCCGATTCCCAACCGTAATCGTCCCCGTTTTATCCAACAATAAAATATCAACATCACCGGCTGCTTCTACAGCCCTTCCTGACATTGCAATCACATTTCTTTGCAAAACTCTATCCATTCCCGCAATACCAATGGCAGATAACAACCCCCCAATTGTTGTAGGAATTAAGCAAACTAATAATGCAATTAAAGAAACAGTAGAAACAGTCGCATTTTGAAAAAGGGCAAATGGCTTTAACGTAACAACCGCTAACAAGAAGATAATCGTAAGCCCACACAATAAAATATGCAGAGCAATTTCATTCGGTGTTTTTTTTCTTTCCGCACCTTCGACCAAAGAAATCATTTTATCTAAAAATGATTTTCCAGGCTCTGCTGTGACCATAACAATAATTTTATCAGATAAAACTGTAGTTCCCCCTGTTACAGCAGAACGATCACCTCCACATTCACGTATCACCGGAGCTGATTCTCCTGTGATTGCGGATTCATCCACAGTCGCCACCCCTTCTACTACAGTTCCATCAGATGGAATGACTTCTCCTACTTGAACAACAACATGATCACCCTTCACTAAAGTTGAAGCAGAAACAGTGCGAATGACTTTTGTATTGAGATCGATAACACTCGCTTTTGTATCACGTCTGGTTTTTTTTAAACTCTCCGCTTGAGCTTTACCTCTTCCTTCTGCTAATGCTTCCGCAAAATTAGCAAATAAAACGGTAAACCATAACCAAATCGAAATTTGTAAAGTAAAATTTAAATTCTCATAATTTTTAGAAAATAAATCAGAAAAAATAGTTAAAGTTGTTATGACACTTCCAATAGCAACTACAAACATAACAGGATTTTTATAAAGAATTCTTGGGTGAAGTTTTACAAAAGATTGTTTGATAGCAGGTAACAACAAGGAAGTAGAAAAAAGATTTGAATTTAATTTTGTCATTTTATTTAGCTCCTGAAGTAGAAAGAACACCAGATAATAATTGCAAATGTTCTAAAACAGGACCCAAGGATAATGCAGGAAAATAAACTAAAGCACCGACAATTAGTATGGTACCTAAAAGCAAAATAATAAACACACCACCATGAATTGGAAATGAATTTTCAGACATCGGGCGAGATTTCTTTTTTGACATATAACCCGCTATGGCGAGTAAGGGAATTAAATTTAAATAACGACCAAAAATCATTAATATTGAAGTTAAATAATTCCAAAAGGGAGTATTTGCATTTAAAGACCCAAATGCACTTCCATTATTTTGAACCGTAGAAGTAACAGCATAAAGCATTTCACTAAATCCGTGTGTTCCTGGATTTCCTATTGATGCTTTGGCAATAGTTGAAACGGAAGCTATTGCTAAACATACTAATATTGCAACACTGATTCCAATTACAGGAAACATTGCTATTTTAATTTCACGGGATTCAATTTTTTTGCCTAAATATTCTGGCGTTCTCCCAACCATTAAACCAGCAATAAAAACAGCAAGAACGACAAAAAGTAACATTCCATATAAACCAGAACCTACTCCACCAAAAATAACTTCATTTAATAGCATGTTAACTAAAGCAACCATTCCTGCAATAGGGGTTAAACTACTATGAGCAGCTAAAGTAGCGCCACAGGAAGAATCGGTTGTTACTGTAGTGAAAAGTGAAGTCGCAAAAATACCAAAACGTGTTTCTTTTCCTTCCATATTTAAGGAAGAACTTAAGTGAAGTTGATTTACAAAATTTGGATTGCCTAAATATTCATAATAGGAAAAAACAAAAACTCCTGCCAAAAATAAAATAGCCATTGTA
>NZ_JBIPMD010000329.1:0-2898 GCF_044369315.1 Silvanigrella sp. | reverse complement strand
TGATGCGTTTTTAAAATTTCCATGACATATATGCCAGCACACTCATCAGCCCATTGAACAAGAAGACCACCAAAAAGATTATTAGCCGCATTAAGATGCGCACTCAATACTAAATGTGAAGTGACTCGAATATAAATCTTATTATTAATCACTACTTCGCTTGGGCTTACGACCCTAATTGGATTATTTGTTGACATTAATACGCCTCAAAAGTTTAGGTTGGCTAACTTAAAATGATAAAATAATGTTTAGTACGTAAAAAATCAAATTGCTAAGGAAAAAACAAAATGACACCTGCACAAAAAGCAGCAGCTATTCTAGCTTTAGCTGGAGAAGAAAATGCAAGTAAATTAATACAAAATATTCCTGAATTTGAAGTCAAAAAAATATTAAGATCTTTTTCAAGAATACCAGTACTAACTGAATCTGAAATTGAAAAAATTGCAAAAGAATTTTTAGAAATTATTAAAAATTTAAATTCAGATACTGCTAAATTCTCAATAGAATATGCAAAAAAAATATTATATGCGGCAAATAATACAATAAAAGACCCCAAATGGATTGAAAGCATTTCAGATTCTTTTTTAATAGATGAAATTAGAAAAATATTAGACGAACTCGATGAAAAAATTCTTTTTAACTGGCTTAAATTAGAACTGCCACAAACAATATCTCTAGTTCTATCCATATCAAATCCAGAAAAATCAAGCTCCCTATTTAAACGCTTTGAAGATTTTATCCGCTGTGAACTTATTTTAAGAATCAGTCAAATGAATCATGTCGACACTCCCGAATTAGAAAATTTATATGAAGAACTTGATAAACTTAAAAGAAATGTAAACCCAAGAGAAATCAATGCGGGTGGGTTTGAAAAAATTAAAAGTGTTTTGCAAGTTTCTACAAAAGATCAAAGAGAAAAACTCCTTGAGGGGATAAAATTAAAAGACCCCGAATTAGCAAAAAAACTCATGGAAGGACTCCTTTCCTTAAGCAGACTTGCCGATCTGGATCAAATTCATTTGTCCTATTTATGCTCTAGTTTATCGGATCAAATCCTTTCTATGGCTCTTAGATTAGAAAGCCATGAAATTAAAGAAAAATTTTTGAAGGGTGTTTCCAAAAAAAGAAGGCATCTTATAGAAGAGGCATGGGATGGTCATAAACAACCTAAAAAAGAAGCGGAAGAGGCTGCTGCTTTTATTGTTAAAAAAGCATTGGAACTAAAGGATTCTGGAAAAATTGTATTTCCCTGGGAAGAAACTTTGGTATAAACAAGGGGACAAAGCTTATGGCATTAAGCCATTTTCCCTTTCATGGAGAGTTCCCAAATGAGCAGTAATAAAGAATATCCCGTTACCGTTGTTACAGGTTTTTTAGGTTCTGGAAAAACCACTCTTTTAAATAGAATGCTTCAAGAAAATCATGGTAAAAAAATTGCTGTTATCTTAAATGAAATTGGGGATGTGAATTTAGATTCCGAACTTGTTGTTCAAAGCATAGGCGAAGAGCTTAAAATCATGAATAATGGTTGTGTTTGTTGCACGGTTCGTGGAGATCTTACAAAAATTTGTCTCGATCTTATAAAAAAGAAAATTGATTTTGACCATGTTGTCATTGAAACAACGGGAATGGCAGACCCAAGCCCTGTTGCCCAAACATTTTTTATGGACGAAAACTTACGCAAATTCTTTTATCTTGATGCTGTTGTTACTGTTGTTGACGCAAAACATATTGATCTCAATTTAGCTGAAATAAAAGAAACTCAAGACCAAATTGGTTTTGCTGATATCATTTTATTAAATAAAATAGATACAATAAATGAAGATAAAGTTAAAGAAGTAGAAACAAAAATAAAATCTATTAACTCCATTGCCAAAATTTTTAAAACTGTAAATTCCAATATTCAAATTGGTGAAGTTTTAGGAATTAATGCTTTTGATTTGCAAGCAAGAAGCGAACTTGATCCAGATATAACAAAAGAATACCATGAACATAATCATGATGATTCTATTCAAAGTATTTACCTTGAAGAAACACGTCCGCTAGACATGGAACGTTTAAATCGATTTATGCAACTTGTTATTAGTGAATTAGGTAACCAAGTGTTACGTTATAAAGGTATTTTATATATTAAAGATGAACCCAAACGCATTGTGTTTCAAGGTGTGCATACCACAATGGGAAGCAATGAAGACAGAGCTTGGGAAGAAAACGAAACGAAAAAAACAAGAATTGTTTTTATTGGACGCCATCTTCCAAAAGATGTTTTAGAAGAAGGACTTTCCCTTTGTGTTGCTAAATAAACACAAAATTGTTTTATTCTTTTAAAAACATTTTTTTAGAGACATTGCCAATAATATTGGTGGTCACACCATCAAATGTACCACCAACCAATGCTCCTACTAAGGGAACAGCCTTTCCAAAATTAATTACTCCACTTCCACCAAATCTTGACAATAAACGAAATCCAACCGCTTTATTGATCTTTATAATGGTTTCTTGGCTAATTTTATGGAGAATATTGTTTAAAAACTTTGTACTCAATTCAATTCCTACATTCTTCAAAATATCACCTCCAGCAGATCCACACATACATGCAAAAATCATGGTTTTAACCCGATCGTCTCGAACATCATAACCATTCATGATAGCAATTGCCGCAATCATTCGAACCTGAACAAATAAAACACTTGCAAGATTCGCTGGTATGGTAACTGGAATAGCGATAATTCCTCCAAGTCCAGCAGCAAAACCTAAAGCGGCTGCTTTTGTATTTTGCCAACGAATTAAGGAATCGATTCTATTTTCCAAAGAGCCCTCTTCTCTTAAATAACTTTCTGCAAGAGTTTGAGAGCTTTCAATACCTATTAAAGCATTTGATGTTGCTTTTTCATAAGC
>NZ_JBIPMD010000327.1:0-2901 GCF_044369315.1 Silvanigrella sp. | reverse complement strand
CCTACGCAATGAATATCATCTCTGGGAGCCGGATGTGGGAAAACTACAAGTCCGGTTCTGCAGGGGTTTCATGGCAATGAATTACTTTATTTGAAAGGAAATAAAAGTCATGTCTCTACCTACCAATTTATTTAAGAAAAAACTAGTAAAACCTATTACTCCTGAGTTTAACAAAGAATTTTTTATTGATAAATTATTAATGGAAAGAACAACACCAACTTACGATATATCCAAAATTAACTTAACGGATCAAAATAAAATTGGAGAAGGTAGTCTTGGAGCTGCAGTATATAATTTCGGCTCTAATCAAGTTGTAAAAGTCTTAGATAAATTAAGATTACAAAATCAATTCGGAAGTTTAATTGAACTAGAAAAAATGTATCGAATTGAAGCTAAAATAAATTGTTTATATTATGGAATTGGCTCTGCTCTTTTTCAGAAAACTATGGATAAATTTTATATATTTATGACAAAAGCACCTGGCATAGGTATTAATAAAATTGTCTGCGATGAAAAATATAAAGTTTTGCGCCCAAAACTTTTATTTGCCCTTAGAAATGGATATCTTGCATCTACTCTTGTTGGTTTGCATAATATAGGAATTAGTCACGGAGACTTTAAATGGGATAACGTATTTTATGACTCTATTTCAGATAATTTTTTCCCAATTGACTTTGGAGCTTCAGGAATATTAAGCGATTCGAAAATAAAAAATGATTTCAATTTTTTAAATGGAATCATCACATCCGTAAATTCTAATTTAAATGCAAATATTGACGTCAATAGAGCAATGACTCCTGTTTCAAAAAATAAAAATAAAGTTCATTATGATTTTAATAAAATACAAACACATCAAGCAAACCCTAAATTAGCTCTTTATTAAAATATTTAATTTATGTTCTATTTATTTTATCTATAGCTAAATCAATAAAAGATTTAACTTTAGGCGAAGCGTATTTTTGAGCAGGAAAGACAAAAGAAAAGGAACCTGTTGAATTAAATTTCCAATCAGGTAATACTTTAAATTATCCCGCTCATTTTTATTATTTAAAACATGATTTGGCAATAAGCCAATCCCATTATTTAATAAAATAAGTTCTTTTATTATTTGAAAATCATCAGACAATACTCGTGATTCATCGTTAAGTAAAAATCTTTCTTTTCCTTTTATCAATTCAAAATTTTTTAGATTTAATGAATTATGCATTATCAATGAATGGCTTTTTAAATGTGAAGGATGATTTATTTTATTATTTTTTTCTATAAAATCATGTGAAGCCCATAATGAAAAATGAACGTCGAAAAATTTTTTTGTCCTAAGGGTAGAGTCACTTAATTGCCCAGCCCGAATAGCCAGATCAAAACCTTCACGAATCAAGTCTACGATCCTATTTGTTACGATAAGTTCAATAGTGACGTCTGGGTATTTTTTTAAGTATTCACTTATAATTTGCGCTAATATAAAAGATGAGATCCCAAGAGGAAATGTTATTTTTAATAGCCCTTTTGGTTTATCTTGTCGCGAAAGAAGTTCAGACTCACCTTGCTCAATAGACTTAATAGCATTTACACAATGACTATAATAAACCAAACCTGATTCCGTAATATTCAAATGACGAGTTGTTCTTTGAATAAGGGTGACACCAAGCCTTTTTTCAAGAGCAGCTATTTTGAAACTGACCGTCGTTTTAGGCATTTTCAAAAGCCTAGCTGCTCCAGAAAAGCTTTTCGTTTCAACCACTTTTGTAAATACAACAATTGCATCTAGTTCCATAGTCCTAATTGTACAATATTTTGCACATAATGTCTATATTTTACTATCTAGTGTACAATCAAAAAACCGTCTACAAATGGAAATGAATTGATAATACAAGCACGCTTGTAACCTATTAAAACTGATTCATAAATAATATCATTTTAGGACATAGTTATGACAAAAAAAATACTTATTATTCAGTCTAGCCCTAGAGATAATGACTCTATTACAAACAATCTTATTCAAAAAATAGAAAATAAAATTTTTGAAAAACATAATAATTCTATTTTTACTCGAAAAAATTTATCTAAATACCCTCTACCTCATCCTACAAATGAAACCATAAGTGCTTATTTTACTACCAAAGAATTGCTAACAGATGAATTAAACTCTGCTATTTCTTTATCAAATAAATTAACAGATGAGTTATTAGATTCAAATATTTTAATTATAGGAGCTCCTATGTGGAATTTTAGTATTCCATCTTCGTTAAAAGCTTGGTTAGACCATATCGTCCGAATTGGAAAAACATTTTCAATAGGTGAAAATGGATATTTTGGTTTAGCTAAAAATTAAAAAGCAATTATTGTCATTGCCAGCGGAGGAGTTTATACGAACACATCAATGGATTTTAATGAACCTTACCTACGCTTTATTTTAAATTTTATTGGAATATCTGATATACAAATTATTAAAGCAGAAGGTTTAAGTTATCCAAATAAAAGAGAAGAAGCTTTAAAAAATGCTGACAATATGATTCATAATTTAATATTATAAATATTTTGCATTTTAAAAGAACATTACTGTATAAAAATAATTTTTAAAGTTTAACTTGACAAAATAGATAATTATTCTTTAGTATTTTATTCAAACAAAAAAGGTTGAAGTGATAAAAAAAGAAATTAAAATATATGACATTTGGAGATTTAATGTCTATAAAATACATAATTGTCTTAGTTTTAGCATTAGCAAAAATAAGCTTTGCTTACTGTGAAGATATGAAAATATCAATCCAATACCAAAACAGACCTCCTTTTTTTATTGAAAACCCTATTACTCACAAACTCTCTGAAGGGATTGGTTTTGAAATTATCGATAAAATACTTAAAGAATCAAAAATAAATTTTGTTTATGAAAATAAACCA
>NZ_JBIPMD010000013.1:0-29828 GCF_044369315.1 Silvanigrella sp. | reverse complement strand
TGGTTAACACCATTTCAACACCTCTTTCCTAAAAGTTTTTTTCGGATCTGGGTGTCTACTTTCTTAGGGGAGGATCATAGATGTATTTGTGTTTTTATCTTCTGAATTGCTTAATACTTTTGCTATTAAAGAAATTTCTTGTATTTTTTGTTTTGCAAATGCAAGCCAATTTTTGATCTCGGGATCGATATTATTTTCACTATCTAAATCAACAGGTGAATGTAATAAGGAACAACTCGCACTTATCCATAAGTTTTCTCCAAATAAATTTTTAAGATATTTTAAATTCGATTCAATTTTAAATAAGTCCGATTTCCAGATATTTCTCCCATTAATGACACCAACAGATAATACTTTATCTATAGGGTATTGTTTGATTAAACTTTCTATTTGTTCTGGATTAGAGCATAAATCTACATGAAGCCCATGAATTGGTAGTCGATTGATCTGTTCTATTTTATCTTCTATGGAACCAAAGTATGTTGCCAATAAAATTTTTAAGTTATTAAAATTTAATTTTTGATAAGTTTCTGAAAATGAGTTGAGCCATTCAAGTGATAAATCTAGTGTTAAAATAGGTTCGTCTATTTGAAGCCACTCAATATTTTTTTCTTTTAACAATTTAAAAATTTGGTTGTAAGCTGGAATTATATTTTTGATTAAAGTTAATTTATCATAATTAGGATGACTCGCTTTTCCTAGCCATAAATATGTAAGTGGCCCAATAAGAACTGGTTTTACATGATAGCCTTGCTCTTGAGCTTCATCAATTTGCTCGAATAACGTATTTGTAGAAATGGTAAAACTTTGATCTTCTGTAAATTCGGGAACGATATAATGGTAATTTGTATTAAACCATTTTGTCATATCGCATGCTGAAATATTATTTGAATTAGAAGATTGTCCACGAGCCATTAAAAATAAAGAATCTAAATTTATGGTATCTATTTTTTCTTTAAATCGATTTGGAACAACCCCTAACAATGCGCTTGTATCTAAAATGTGATCATACCAAGAAAAATCTCCGACAGTAATATAATCAAGACCGCTTTCTTTTTGCATTTCCCAATTCAATTTTCTAATTTCTTTACCAATATTTTGTAATTGATGTTCAGATATTTCTGAATTCCAATAAGATTCTAAAGCTTTTTTAAATTCACGATTTTTGCCAATTCTTGGGAACCCAAGAATATGTGTATTAAAATTAGTCATATCTAATCTCCTTAAGATAAGTTATGGTTTGTGAAAAATATGAAATTGTTTATTTATTAAAATTTATAAAGTTCAATGCATAAAGTTTAATTTTTTAATAAATATTAAAAAAGAATTAAAGAAAGAAAAAAGAAAGGAATTAAAAATATACTGAGGATAATAGAATAACAGCATTACTGATCTCCACGCTTTAGCTCTATTTATTAAGCGCCTGCAAGCTGCAGTTCAAATTGGCGCTATAAATTAAATGGTAACAAAAAAATTATAACTTTTTAATTTGCATATTAAAACATTTGAATTGAATATTTTTTTTATTGTAAATTTAATCTTATTGATATTTTTTTTATATTCTTCCTGCACCAATACTCTTGGGGTCAAAAGTAAGACGCAATGCTTCTCCAATAAAATTAAGACTTGCCACAATAGAAAATAAGGCGAGAGCAGGGAAAAAAGCTAAATAGGGATTTGTTGTTAAATAATCACGAGCGGAGTTTAAAAGTCCGCCCCAGCTGACGTGGGCTTGACTTACACCTAAGCCTAAAAAACTGAGTCCCGCTTCAGCAATAATAACACCAGCTAATGAAAATGTAGCTTGGACAGCTAAAGGAGAAATTGTGTTAGGGAAAATGTGTTTAAACATCATACGATAATTTGAAGCTCCTAAAGATTTTGCGGCAACAACAAATTCTCTTTCTTTAAAAGATAAAAACTGACCACGAACAACACGAGCATAACTAACCCAACCTGTAATACTTAAAGCGATAACTACATTAATAAGGCCGCCTCCAAAAAAAGCCATGATAGCAATAGGAAGTACCATTGGTGGAAAAGCTAATAATATATCAATAAATCTTGAAATGAGAGTATCTATTTTCCCGCCAAAAAATCCGGCAATAGCTCCTAATGGAATTCCAACGACAAGGCACATACTCACTGTAATTAAACTCACAATTAAAGATGTCGAAGCTCCATTCATAATAAGCAATCCAACACTTTGTCCATTGCCATCTACGCCAAACAAATAATTTAAAGATGGATCTTGAAGTCTTTCCTGAAGATGTATTGGTATATTTGATAATTTAGAAAAAACCAAAGGTAACAGAGCAATAAAAACCCAAAAACATAAAATCATTCCTGAGAATTTTGTTGTTTTATCTTTGCCCGCAATTTTAAAGAAACGATGTGTAATTTTTTTCATGATAATCTTACCCTAGGGTCAAAAACTCGATATAAAATATCTACTAATAAATTACACGCAACATAAATTGTAGCCATTATTATTACACATCCTGAGACAATATTATATTCTCGCTGCTGCACAGCTTCTGCAACAAGACTTCCTAATCCGGGCCAATTAAAAATTTGTTCCGTTATCACAGTTCCACTTAATAATACACCTAGTTGCATTCCTAAAACAGTTAATGTTGGCAAAAAAGCATTTCGTAGCGCATGTTTTGTTAAAACTGTAAATGGAGACAAACCTTTGCTTTTAGCGGTTCTGATATAGTCTTCTTGTAAAACATCTACAATGCCACTTCGAATCATTCGACTTGAAAACGCTGCTAATGAAGCGCCTAAAGTAATGCCGGGTAACACGAAAGAACTTGCTCCGAAATTTCCCATTAATGGAAAAATATCTAACTTAACAGCAAATAACCACATTAAAATTGGGCCAATAATAAAACTTGGAGCTGATATTGCTAATAAAGAAATAATCGCGGCGGCTTTATCTGTAAACTTACCAGAAAATGCAGCACTAATAACACCAACAAATGTCGCTAGTATAATAGAAAATATGAATGCTACTGTTGCTAGTTGTATTGTTTCCCATAATCGTGGCATGATAATTTCAGTTACAGAAATATAGCCTGAATAACTTCTTCCTAAATCACCTTGGCATAAATGAATTATAAAATTAAAATACTGTTTCCATAAAGGATCTTGAAATCCATATAAAGTAAGCCAAGCTATTTTATCCGCATCAGAAGCATCTACTCCTAATATGGTGTCAGCTGGGCTACCAGGGATCATTCTTTGTAGAAAAAAAACAATAGAGGAAACTCCCCAAAGAACAGCTATCAATTGTAAAAAACGTTGCACAAAAATTTTAAGCATTCGTGTCCTTTATTTTTTTGTAACGTTAACAAGAGACCAATATCTTCCGTCAGCGTATAGTTTAAAACCTTCTATATTTTTAGAAACAATTGCAACATTTAAACTATGCCATAAATAAACATAAGGAAGTTCGCCTCCCAATAATTTTTGCGCTTGATCATAAATTAATTTTCTTTTTTCAGGATTGATTTCTTCTTTACCTTCTTGCAAAAGCTCATCTATTTGTGTGTTGGCAAAGGCTCCTCTATTTCCTCCATTAGGTGGCGTCATATTTGAAGCAAAAACAAATCGCAAATGATCAGGGTCTTTAAATCCAACCCAAGGAGAAATCCAAACTTTTGCAACACCTCTTTTTACTTGGTCGCTAAAAACACTATTTTCTAACATTTCAACCGTGGGAGAAAAACCAACATCTTTTAAATTTGCGGCGATTGCTTTTGCAACTTCTACTGTTGCTTTGTTACTATTAGAAACTTTTATAGAAAAAGAAATAGGTTCTTGTAAATTTGCTTCTTTTAAAAGGGATTTTGCTCGCTGAGGATTGAATGGAATTTCAGGTATTGCAGAATCAAAATAATAATTACTTGGAGGAAACATGCTAGAAGCCAAAACACCTTGTCCTTGCAATCTAAATTGTAAAAGACTTTTTCTATCAATTGCATAAGCAATCGCTTGACGAACTTTTAAATTGCTAAAAATTGGATCTCTAAAATTAAATGCTAAGTAGGTCGTTGATAATTTTGGGGCACTTAAAATATGAAAAGTATCTGTTTTTGATTTTTGAATTAAAGAAACTTTATCAGGATCGATTGCATTTTGGGCAATGTCAATATCGCCTCTCACTAATGCAGCATAGCGAGTTCCACTATCTGAAATAATTTTAAAATCCAATTCTTTCATTTTAGGTTTATCAGAATAATTATACTGCTCATTTCTTACTAAAATCCAGTCTGAGGAGTCCGCTGATTTTAAAATATAGGGACCACTCTCATAACCTTTATTATTTATTTCATTAGGCGCAGCTGAATAAACAGCATCTTTGGGTAAAGTGCCAACAATTAAGTTATTTAAAAAAGAGGCATCTGGAGCACTTAACTCAATATGAAGTTGGTTTTCGGAAAGAGCTTTAAATGAAGAAACATTGCTAAAAGCCGCTTTTCTTGGACTAGGAGGAAACCCTTTTTGAGGATTTATAATTTGATTGTATGTAGCTTCAACATCATAAGCATTTATTACTTTTCCATTATTAAACTTGATTCCTTTTTTTAGGCTTATATTCCATGCTTTATTAGATATAGGCTTTATTTCATTGGCTAATACATTTATTAAACTACCTTGTTCATCAAAGCTGACTAAAGGTAAAAACCGTATATTTTCAATGTATAAGCTATTTGCGTCTCCACCTATAATACGAGGGTCTCCTGAGCTTATTTTAGAATCCAATGCAATTGTTAGAATGTCCTTATTATTTCTTTCATTTAAGGAACTTCTGCTTCCTGTTGATAAATAGATGATGTAAGCCACAATTCCAGCTGATATTGCTGAAATTGCTATTCTTTTTGTGATAAAATGGACTGTCATTTATAAAAATCTCCAATTAGGCGCTTTAAAAAAGCTATCGATCAACATATTTTAGGACGGTAAGAAAAACGATGCAAACTTGGATCTCAATGATTAAAAACGTGTTGACGCATGCTTAAGCTATTGCTACAAGCATAGGATATACTGTATTTTAAAAGACAGTGTATTCATTCTCCTTTTGCTCTTTTTAAGGAAGCATTATGGCTCGTATTTCTGTTCAAGATTGTTTAGATCAAATTCCTAACCGCTTTGCTGTAGTTATGCTTGCGGCTCGTCGTATGCGTCAGCTTCAAAAAGGAAGTGATGCTCTAGTTGAATGCAAAAATAAAGAAGCAGTAACTGCTTTACGTGAAATTGCTGCTGGAAAAGTAGGAATTAAAAATGCTGAAATTGTTCCTGGATTACATTTGCCAAACAAGGTTAAGTAGCTTTAATTTAATTCTCTCCCATGAGTTGTGATTCATTCATTTTTTAAAACTGGATCCTGTATTCCATGCAGTTTCCAGTTTTTTATTTTAAATAAAAAGGATTTTATAATGGCTATTCCTTGTCGATATTTTACAACTCCAATTTATTATGCAAATGGAAGTCCTCACGCTGGGCATGTTTATGCTACTATTTTAACAAGTATTTTAAAGACACATTATTCCCAAAGGGGAGAAAATGTAAAGTTTTTAACAGGCCTTGATGAACACGGTGAAGCTGTTCAAGATAAAGCTAAAGAACTTGAAATATCACCGCAAAAACTTGTCGATGACATGGCTGTTTTATGGAAAAAAGAATTTGCAAGATTTGAATTAAATAATGATATATTTATTCGAACTACTGATAAAGATCATGTTAAAAATGTTCAAGATATTTTAAATTATTGCTATAAAAAAGGTGATATTTATTTTGGGGAGCATGAAGGTTATTATTGCATAAAGTGTGAAGGATTTTTAACAAATTCAGAACGTGATGAAAATAATAATTGTTTAGTTCATAAAAGACCAACAGAATTACGTAAAGAAAAAAATTACTTTTTTCGAACATCAAAATATCGAGATAAATTAATTGATCTTATTTCTCAAGGAAAAATAACCCATCAAGAAAAATATAAAAATGAACTTCTTGGGATGCTAAAAAATTTAGAAGGTGATTTAAGTATTTCTCGACCCAAAACTCGATTAACTTGGGGAGTTGAATTGCCCTTTGATAAAGAACATGTTGCCTATGTTTGGTTTGATGCATTGCCAAATTACGTAACAGGTATTGGTGGCTTAGAACAAGCTCGTACAAGCGAATATTGGAAAAATGTAAACCATATTATTGGAAAAGATATTATTAAATTTCATGGTATATTTTGGCCTGCAATGTGTTTATCTTTAGAAATTCCTTTGCCAAAATTACTAATAACGGGTTGGTTGCTAAAAGATGCTCATAAAATGTCAAAAAGTTTAGGTAACGTTGTTACTGTAGACCAAATTTTACATTATGGTCGAGACATGTTTGTTAATTTTGTTTTTAGAGCTACCAATCCTGGCGATGATATTGATATCTCTTGGAAGTCTTATTTTGAAAGATATAACTCTGACCTAGCAAATGGTGTTGGTAATTTATTATCAAGAACTCTTGCGATGATTGAAAAATATTTTGAGAAAAAAATTCCAAATTTTCATTTGAATCAATTAAATGATGAACAAAAAGAAATCGTCAAAATCTCTCAAAATGCTTTAATCAATGTTACGAAATCATTTGATGAATTTAGAATTGCCGATGCTTTGAATGAAATATCTAATTTAATTTCATTTGCTGATAAACTTATTGCAAATCAAAAACCTTGGGAAATTGCAAAAAACTCCGATGAAAAAAGTTTGGCTCAATTAGAAAATATTTTAGCTACTTGTGTTGGTGTTTTAAGGACAGTAGGTTATTTATCTTATTCTTTTCATCCTTCAAAAATGAATGAACTTTTGTTAAGTATTGGCGAAAATTTAAATCAAACTCCTCCTTCTATTTATAAAGTAAAAGAATTTACTTCAATTCATAGTGGATTTGTTTGCGATCATATTCCAAAATTATTTAATCGAATCGATATTGCTGCAGAGCTTGCTGCCATTGAACCAGAAAAGAAAAAAGAAGTTAAAAAGCCAGAAATTAAAAAAGTAGATAAACCAGAAAAATTTTCAAATAAAGAAAATAAAAGTTCGGACTCAAATCTTGCAACAGATATGATACAAATTCAAGATTTTGCTAAAGTACAAATGCGTGTTGGTACTGTTGTCAGTGCTGAGTGTGTAGATGGTTCCGATAAATTATTAAAACTTATTGTCTCTCTAGGTGAATTTGGTGAACGTCAAATTTTCTCAGGAATTAGAGAATGGGTAAAACCTGAGGAAGTTGTGAATCATAAAGTAATTATCGTTTGTAATTTAGCGCCTCGTAAAATGCGTTTTGGAACTAGTGAAGGAATGATGTTATCTACAGATACAATTGAAGGAAAAATAAGTCCTATTTTTCTTCCGGAATACTTGAAAGAAGGTTCTTTATTAAGTTGAACTTGAGTTAAAATTATGTTTTCCGTGAAATAATTAATTTCTAAAGATGGAGAAAATATGGGCTTTAATTATAAAGCGATTTTTGTTGATCTTGATGGTACTCTTCTAAATTCACAAAAAGTTATTTCTCAAAGAAATTTAAAATGTCTCAATGAATTTATTGATAATGGAGTACCTGTAGTTATTGCTACGGGTAGAACATTAAAGTCGGTAAAAAAAGTGACTCAAGGATTAAAAATAGAAACTCCAATTATTACTTTAAATGGAAATGATATACGTAAAAGTATAGATGGATATTCTATGATGCTTTCTTATGTTGATAATAAATTAAAAGAATCTATTTTTGCAATGTGCAAAAATATTTTAAATGGAAACTCCGATTATTATATTCAAAATATTCTTTTTGATACAGCAAACGGTTTTTATTGTTTGCATCCTAATCTTCTCGATTCAAATGAATTTTCTACTCATTATGATTCCGATGTTAAAGAATTGGATATTGATAATCCCCCTGCAGAATCTATTGTTAGCTTTTTATTTTTATTAACACCAGATAGCAATCGTGAAGCATTTTTAATGGAACAAACAAAGTTTTTTAAACCACTTGGTGCAAAATTTTGTACTTTTAATGGATGGCCATGGATAGAACTTGGTTCACCAAAAGTAAATAAAGGAACAGCTATGCAATATGTTTGCGATTATTTAGGAATAAATATGAAAGATGTAATTGCATTTGGAGATGGAGAAAATGATGTAGAAATGTTAGCTGAAGCTGGACTTGGTGTTGCTATGGCAAATGCCGATTTACATGCGCTTAAAATTGCTAAAGCAAAGGCGCTTTCAAATGATGAAGATGGTGTCTCTGTTTTTTTAGAGCACTTAAAACAAGCTGGAAATATTCAATAATGGAAATTTATAAAAAGCCACCTGATTTCAAAGAAGTTGCCAATAAATGGTGGACTCAAGATCGTCTTAAAAAAATTATGGGTGATAAAAACTATACAATAACCCCATTAAATGCGCCGTTATTGTTACGTTCATTAGGTCTATTAAACTCTGATGCTTCTATTTCTCCTGATAATTTAAAAAAGTTTATTCAAATTAATCATATGTTTAATTTGTTAGAACCTCATTTTGAAGATCTGGTTAAAAGACATAAAAAAGTTTGTATTATAGATGCAGGATGCGGAAAGTCTTATCTTACATTTTTACTTGCCTGGTGTTTTCTTGAAAAATGGAAACATCCCGCCGAAATAATTGGTGTTGATACAAATACTAAAATTATAAAAAGCTGTAATGAAAAAGCAGAGAAATTAGGCTATAGCTCAATTTTAAAATTTGAATCCGCTTCTATGTTAACTTACAAGTGGGATAAAGAAACAAGACCTAATGCTGTAGTGGCCCTTCATGCTTGCGATACAGCAACAGATATGGCACTTTCATTTGCTATTAAACAAAAAGCCGACTTTATTGCAGTAGCCCCTTGTTGCCAAGCAGAACTTGCTCGTAAATGGAAAGACAGTGAAATAAGTCATCCCATGTCTCCTGTATTTCATACACCGCAAGTTCGTAGAGAAATTGCAGCACATTTTACAGATGCGCTAAGAATTTGTTTAGTACGCTCTAAAGGCTATGAAGTCACAGCAACAGAGTTTGTGCCTTCTGCTCACACCCCTAAAAATCGTTTGATTACTTGTATTAGAAGAGGTAATCATCTTGAATCTGCTGAAAAAGAATTTGTTTCTTTAAAAGAACATATTGGCGGCAATGTCATTACTCTTGAAGAACTTTTATTGAACGAAATTTAATTAATATAATAATATTTGGAGATTTTTTTTATGCGCATGTCCAAATTAGTTGGTAGAACAATTAAAGAAACACCACGTGATAGCGAATTACCAAGTCATAAATTTATGCTCAGAGGCGGTTTTATGCGCCAGTACTCAGCAGGAATTTATGGCATTTTACCAATTGGAATGCGCTGTATCGCTAAAATTGAAAAAATTTGTAAAGAAGAAATGAATGCTGTTGAAGGACAAGAAATAAGAATGCCTTGTACAGCAACTAAAGAGCTATGGGAAGAAACAGGGCGTTACCAAACTTTTGGAAAAGATATGATGAAGTTTAAAGATCGTCATGAAAAACCAATGGTATTAAACCCAACACATGAAGAACCTGTGGTTTATTTAGCTCGTACTGAAATCACGAGTTATCGTCAGTTGCCTGTTATGATGTACCAAATTCAATCCAAATTTCGTGATGAGCCTCGTCCGCGTGGCGGATTAATTCGCTTGCGTGAATTTACTATGAAAGATGCTTATAGTTTTCATGCAAATGAAGAAGATTTAAAACAATATTATGATCGCGTATATGATGCCTATAATCGTTTCTTTAAGCGTACGGGTTGTAAAAATTTTGTGAGTGTAATGTCAGATAATGGTTTATTTGGCGGAAAATATTCGCATGAATTTCAAATGCTCGCCCCAACAGGTGAAGATAAATTAATTACATGCCCTCATTGTAAATATAGTGCCAATGAAGAAATATCGACTTCTCCATTTGTAATTAAAAAACAAGCAGAAGTTTCTATGACAAAAGAGCATACTCCAAATGCAAAAACCATAGAGCTTCTTACGAATATGTTAAAAATTCCTGCTGAACAAACAGCGAAAGCAGTCATGTTTCAAACTTTAGAGGGAGTGCCCGTAATTTCATTTGTAAGAGGCGACCTTGAGGTTATTGATAAAAAAGTTAGAACATTAGTTAAATCAGAAGTTGTAACGGCAACTCATGACTCTATTGTAAAAGCAGGTGCTGTTGCAGGAAGTACGGGTCCAATTGGGTTAAATTTAAATGAATGTTACGTTGTAATTGATCATACCGTTGCAAAAAGCAATAATTTAGCTACGGGTGCCAATGAAAAAGATTATCACTATGTGAATTTTAATTTAGAAAGAGACTTTTTATCTAAGTTAACAGAAGCAGAAAAAAAGAAAGTTTTAATTGGAGATATTGCCGCTGCAAGAGAAGGCGATCCTTGTCCTAATTGTAACTCTAGTTTAAAAGAAACTCGTGGGATTGAAATTGGGAATATTTTCCATTTGGGGACAAAATATTCAGAAGGAATGGATTGTACCTATTTAGATCAAAATGGAAAAAAACAATATCCTATTATGGGATGCTATGGAATAGGTATTACTAGACTTCTTCCTGCTATTATTGAAGAAAGTCATGATGACAGAGGTCCTATTTTACCTCTACCTATTTCTCCTTTTGAAGTACATTTTTGTGTTTTAAATAGAAAAGAAAATATTATGA
This sequence comes from Silvanigrella sp., assembly GCF_044369315.1. Taxonomy (NCBI): domain Bacteria; kingdom Pseudomonadati; phylum Bdellovibrionota; class Oligoflexia; order Silvanigrellales; family Silvanigrellaceae; genus Silvanigrella; species Silvanigrella sp. The sequence goes on along the minus strand of NZ_JBIPMD010000013.1, from coordinate 19,065 downwards.
TAGAAAAATCCGAAGAACTTTACCAAAGTTTAACTAAACAAGGTTTAGAAGTTTTAATGGATGATCGTGATGAAAAACCAGGATCACAATTTGCAGATGCCGATCTTATGGGAATTCCATTTCGCATTATTCTTTCCCCTAAAACTTATGCAGAAGGATGTGTAGAATTAAAATATCGTGATAATAGATTAGATCCACGTAAGGTTAAATTAGAAGAAATTGAAAATATTATATTAGATGAAGTTAAAGAAGAATATAAAAAATACAATTCGCTTTAATGTGAATTGTATTTTAAATTTCAAAAACTATGTATAATTAAATCCAAATTTCAAAAACCTTCATTAATCTTAAATATATAATATTATTACACTAATTTCAATAATTTAATAAAAGATAAAAAACACCGATTAAATATATGTTATAATATAAAATAAAGGATTTATTTATGAAAATACTTTTAACTGGTGCTACTGGATATATTGCAAAAAGATTATTACCAGAGCTATTAGATAAAAAACATGAAGTTTATTGTTGTGTAAGAGATAAAAAAAGATTTGATTTAAGTAAATTTGTAAATAAAAAAATTCATTTAATAGAAGTTGATTTTTTAAAAGAAGAAACACTCCTTAATATACCAAAAGATTTTGATATTGCGTATTATTTAATTCATTCTATGTCTACGGATAATGACGATTTTAAAATTCTAGAAAATATATCTGCATTAAATTTCAAAAATTATATGGAAAAAACTTCTGTTAAACAAGTAATCTATTTAAGTGGAATAATAAATGATACAACACTGTCAAAACATTTAGAATCTCGTAAAAATGTTGAAAATATTTTATCAAATTCTTCCTATGCATTAACAACTTTAAGGACTGGAATTATTGTAGGTTCTGGTAGTGCTTCTTTTGAAATAATTCGAGATTTAGTAGAAAAATTACCTATTATGATTGCTCCAAAATGGGTTAAAACAAAAACTCAACCTATTGCAATAAGAAATGTAATTGAATATTTATCGGGAGTCATGGGAAATAAAGAAACATATTATAAAAGTTATGATATTGGTGGTCCTGACATTTTAACTTATAAAGAAATGTTATTACAATTTGCAAATATAAGAAAACTTCGTCGAATTATATTTGAAGTCCCCGTTATGACTCCTCGTTTGTCTTCATATTGGCTATATTTTGTTACTGCAACAAGCCACTCTCTGGCAAAAAACTTAGTGGATAGCATGAAAATAGAAGTCATATGTAAAGAAAATAATTTAAAAAATATGTTAAATATTAAATTAATTGATTATAAAGAATCGATCCGCATTGCTTTTGATAAAATTGAACACAATCAAGTACTATCTAGCTGGAAAGATGCTCAAACAAGCCCTATTTTAAGTGATGGAATCTCTTCTCACTTAGAAGTACCAAGTTTTGGATGTTTTTTAGATATCAGAAAAGAAAAAGCAGAAAATGTGGAAAAATCTATTGAAAGAATATGGTCAATTGGAGGAATAAATGGCTGGTATTCTGGAAACTTTCTTTGGAAAGTAAGAGGCTTTGTTGATCAAATATTCGGTGGGGTTGGACTCAGAAGAGGTAGAAAAAATCAAACTGAAATATCAGCAGGAGATGCTTTAGATTTTTGGAGAGTATTAATTGCAGATAAAGAAAATAAAAGAATATTATTATATGCAGAAATGAGACTTCCAGGCGAAGCATGGCTAGAGTTTAAAATTGATCAAAATAATAATGTAATCCAAACAGCCACATTCAGACCATTGGGAGTATTTGGAAGGTTTTACTGGTATATCGTATTGCCTTTTCATGGTTATATTTTTAATGGAATGATTAAAAAAATTGCTAAAGGATAATGATTAAGTATTAAAAATATTATTAAATAAAGTTATTTCTTTTTCAGTAATTTGATCTAGAGAAATATAATATTCGCATTGCCATTTTTGAGAATATATCGCTTGCTTTGAATCTGGATTACACCAAGGTGGATAAACTCGAATTGCTCTTTTTCCGCCTTTATTATGAATAGAAATAACTCCTTTTTTTGAAAGAATACTTTTGTCAAAAAGAAATATTCCCGAATTTTTATCATTAAAAACAAAAACCATTATGAATTTAAAATGATCTTCTAAGTCATATGGAGCAATTTCAGCTTCAAGACTTGGGCGTTTCCAAAATGTAACAAATTGCCCTATTTTTGTAGGAGTTGTTTTTGCAACTCTGAAGATTATATTATTATTTTCAATTTCAAATTGACAAGCTCCATATTCAGCGCTTTCTAATTCACGTAAAGGTTCTTTTGTAATTTTTAAATTTAAATTTGAAACAAAATCAATAATTATTTTTGATAGTTGTAACGGGTATTTTTCTAGTGCAGGATTTGATTGCCATTTGTTTTGCTTCATATCACCTTTCTTTCGTCAGAAAGATTTATATCTTAATCATTTAAAGTATCAAGTTATGAAATTATTTTATATTTTGAAAGAGTGATGTTTAATTCATTTTAAAAATTTTTTTTGCATCAAATTCATAGTCATTTAGTTTAGGATTTAAATATTTCGATAATTTTTTAAAATTAATTTTTTTCCAATATGACCTATCCAAGTACTTACTATATTCTTCAGCCTCATTTTCATTGATAGTAGAAAAAATTTTTAAATTCATTTCATAATTTTTTTCTTTTATATCAATTCCATGCAAATAATCATATAAAATAATTACGGCACAGGCACCCGTCATAAAATGGCCACCTAAAGAAATGGATAAGGAACCATTTTTTATTTCTTGAAGCGCTTCTTGTTGCCAATTTAAACCACCAATAAAAATATCTTTACCCGGCTTTCTATTTTTTTCTTTAACTGCTTTTAAAGCACCAAGAGCAATGGGATCATTTGCGGCCCAGATCATATCGAGATCATGATATCTTTTTTGAATTAAAAGCATTTTTTCATATGCTATTTGCCTATCCCATTCAGCAGAAATAATTTGATATAAAGTTATATTTTTATGTTCCAATAAAAATTGATTTAATCCAAGCTCTCTTTCTATTGATGCTTTTGTAGATTTATCTCCATTAATGGCTACTAGAGAATAATTTTTTTTATTTTTAACAATTTTTTTTGTTTTTTTATATATTTCATTTGCAATTTGATAACCCGCATTTACATTATCTGGATAAATAGTGGCAAGCCAGTATTTTAAATTTTCTCTAGGAGTTTTCAAAACTTCTTTTTGATCTTCTGTTAAATCTATATGAGTTAAAATAGTATTTATTTTATTTTTATTTAAAACTTGAAGCATTTGAGGAGCAGCTTGTTTTTCGTTGACAATAAAAACAAAATCTGGTTTTTGTTTTCTTTCAGAAACATTTTTTGCCAATTCTAACATATACATACGATCTCTTTCGGCATATAATACTTCAAATTCAAAACCTAAGCTTAGTGCTGCAGCTCTGGTGAACTCGGCAGAATTTACCCAAAAATCTTCATTAGATTTTCCAGGTACTATGAAAGTAATAGATTTTGAATTTGCATAGTTATGAAAAAAAACAATAAAAATGAATAAGAATATTTTTATGAATTTTTTTTCTTTTTTCTTTAAATAAAATAACATTTTATAGTCACCAATAAATCTAAAAAATTATAAGTTTATTATACCGTTTTTAAAAAATATGTATGTTTATATTTTGACATGCAAAATTGAATAGAATAATAATAAATTTTATAGGAAATAAAATTTAAGGTGATGATATGAATATAGCTGAATTTAAAAAAAACTTGTTATTAGATAAAATTTCTAGTGCCCAAGAATGGTTTTTTATTATATCTGTTTCTTTATTGTGTATGATTGTTTTTATTTCTTCTGATGTTTTTTTGCCTTTTTTGCCGGAAATGACAAAATATTTTAATACTTCGATGAGCTTGTCTCAAATGTCTTTAACCGCTTTTATTATTGGCTTATCTCTTGGACAAATTCCTCATGGGTTGTTATCCGACCGTTTTGGAAGAAAATCTATTTTGAATCTTATGATACCCTTATTTTTATTATCTACATTAGGGTGCATTTTTTCTAAAAATATAGAACTTTTTATTATAAGTCGATTTTTTCAAGCCATTTCTGCTTCTGCATGTATCGTAATCGGGCGTTCTCTATTTTCTGATGTCTTTGAACCTTTAAAAGCGCAAAGAGCATTTGCTATATTAGTCCCTTTAGTTTCGCTTTCTCCCGCTTTAGCGCCTTCTATAGGGGGAGCTTTATCTATTTATTTTTCATGGCACTCTAGTTTTGTGTTTGTGTTTATCTTTGGACTAATCATTAGCTTATTTGTTTTTATTTATTTACCTGAAACAAAACCGATTGAAAAAAGAACTAAAAATTTAAATTTATATAGTATTTTAAATAATTTTTATATTATGTTAACAGATATAAAGTTACTTTATTATATACTTATTGTTTGTTTCTCCACTGCAGTCTGGTGGCTATATGCAGCTGGAGCTCCATTGATGTTTCATAAAATGGGCTATTCTGCAGCAACAATAGGATTATTATATCTACCAGCGGTTATACCTTATTTTACAACTTCACTTGTGGCTCGTTCTTTGCTTAAAACCAAATCTGAAAATTATATTTTAAATATTGGTATAAATGGCATGATGATAGGGTGTTTACTTCTTTTCTTACTAGAATCTTTTAATATTGTTAATATTTGGACATTAATGATTGCTGTAACTTTAATAACGGGTAGTAATGGATTTTTGCTTAGTACAGCTATGTCAGCCGGGATACTTCATTTTTCTAAATATTCAGGTCTTGTGTCTGGATTGCTTGGAACCTTGCAATTATTATCTGGGGCTTTTTCAGCAGCTATAATAGGATTATTTGCAAATGTATTTGATAAGCATTATTTTGTTAACTTAAGTATATTATTTATTGTTTTTGGAAGTATATTATTTTATGTTCTAAAAAGAAAAATAATTAAACTTGAAGCTATAAAATCTTTTTAATAGTGTACTTTCTCGATGAACTATCTGAATTAAGATCAATTAAAATTTCAATAATTCTTTTGGGTCTGGGGCATTTTGTTACATTAAATAAAGAATCAAAATCTTCTTCTTCAACGTTATAAGGCCATTCAAATACACAAATAGAAGAATTTAAATTAAATTCATTCTCTAAACCTAAATAAATAAGTTCTTTTCCATTTTTTAAGCGATATAAATCGAGATGGATTAATTTTAAAATTTTAGAATTTTTTATGCCTTTTAAGGGATTTAATATTTCAGAATTTAAAATAGAAAATGTGGGGCTTGTAGAAAATTCATTTGCTCCAAGAAATATGGATAATTCTTTAGTAAATGCTGTTTTTCCTGAACCAAGATCTCCATCTAAAAAAAGCCAATCTCCAGGTTCCAACTTTGCACATATAATTTTAGCAAGCTCTGGTATTTCAAGAAAACGAAGATTTATTTCAACGTTAGAGTCATTTGCGTTTTGACTCATTAATTTTTCAAAATTAAATTTAAAACTATCAATTTCAGACATTACTTATTATTCTCATATTTTAATAATATTTCCCATATAAGTTCAGCAGTTTTTAAAGCAGATTCTTTTGTAGGGGCGCTTTCAAGTGCTTTTTTTCTTTCTTCAAGCGAATTTATTGTCGATTCAATAAGCTGAATAGCAGAGTTATTTTGAAAAGTATTTTCATCTATAGATTGAGCCCAGCCTTTATTCATAAAAATGCGAGCATTAATAATTTGATCTCCTCTACTGGCATGCATTCCTAATGGAATAAGAATCATGGGAACTCGTGCAGCGGCTAATTCAAAAATACTACTTGCTCCAGCTCTGCAAATAGCAAGATCGGCGCAAGCGTATGCAAACTTCATGCCGTCATTTAAAAATTCGAGTTGTCTATAATTTGTTAAACCAGGAAGTTCAAATTTATTTCCTTTACCAACAATATGAATAATATTGTAATTCTTATGCAACTCAGGAATAATTTCAAACATTTTTTTATTTAAACTTTGGGCACCTAAGCTGCCACCAAAAATTAAAATTGTTTTTCTCTCTGTAGATAAAGAAAAATATTTATGACTTTCTTCTTTTGATGCAGAAAACAAAGATTCTCTAATTGGCAATCCAATTTCAATTACTCTATTTTGAAATAATGGTGAAATTCTTTTACTAGTTTCAGGAAAAGCAACAAGAGCTTTTAATGCAAAAGGAATAGTTAATTTAGTTGCTAATGCAGGAGTAGCATCACTTTCATGAATAAGAATAGGAATGCCGCGCAGCCAAGCGGCCCATACAACAGGAGCAGAAACAAAACCACCTTTAGAAAATACAATAGAAGCTTTTACTTTTCCTAGTAATATAAAGGCTTGTATTATACCTAATAATATTAAAAAAGGATCGGTAAAGTTTTTTAGGCTAAAGTAACGGCGTAATTTTCCTGTGGCAATGGAGTAATACTTCCAGGTAGGTTGGTTGGAGAGGACAAGATCCTTTTCCATTCCAGATTGTGAGCCAACATAATGAACGTTGATTTTATTTTCTTGGAAAGCCTTTGCTAGTGCCGAATTACTAGCTTCAAATATGGCAAAATGAGGCCAAACATGGCCAGCAGTTCCACCACCTGTAAGCACAACATTAAAATGATTTTCAGATTCTTTATGAGCCATTCTTTGTGCCACTTCTATTAAATGTTTAAAGATGATTTGGGCTATCCCAAGTATAATGATACTTTTTATCTTCAAGTACCATTGCTGCTTCTGTTACAAATAATGGCTCAAACGTGTCAACCATTATTGCAAGTTCTTGTGTATATTTTGCGCCAATGCTTTGTTCATAGCGTTCAGGATGTGGTCCATGTGGAATTCCTGAAGGATGATAACTTATCGAATAATTTGAAATACCCTTACGGCTTGTAAAATCACCACTCACATAAAAAATGACTTCGTCACAATCCATACTTGAGTGTGGCCAAGGGCATGGAACTGCTTTCGGATGGTAATCTAACATACGTGGAACAAAATTCATGATATAAAATTTATTACCACTAAAAGCAGTGTGAATTGTTGGGGGCAAATGAACGGAGCTTGTTTTTGGTTGATAGTCATAAACAGAGAAAGAAAAAGGCCAATACCATCCATCCCAACCTACCACTTTATATGGGAAATCCGTATATTCATGTATTGTTAAATGATTATCTTTTTTTACAATTATAGGGTAATTTTCATTTTCATCTATATTTAATAATCTACTAGGAGAATGAAAATCTCTATGATTATATGGTGCATCAAGTTTAAGTTGACCCATTGCTAATCTAAATTCGGAAGGAATTCCAAATTTATTTTTACCCTCTATGATAAGCATATTTGATTTTTCATTTGGCATAAAACGATAAGGAATTGCTTTGGGAATAAAAAGGTAATCCCCTTTTTTATAGTCGATTTCTCCCATAACAGTTTGTAATACACCTTTCCCTTCTGAAACAAAAAATAATTCATCTGCATCAGAATTTGAGAAAAAATAAATATCGCTTTTAGAAAGATTTGCTATACCCACAGAGCAGCTATTATTAACAAGTAATGTTGCTCTGGAATCTAAAAGATTACCTTCTTTTTTATAAATAGGTGTTTGAAAATGACGACGTTTTAGTTCTGTATTATTTTCTTTGTTATAATTTGGAAAAAATGGATTTTCATGTTTAAAAACTTCAGATTTGATCTCGTGAGTTGGAGCTCTTTTTTGGTATAAAATAGAATAATGATCATTAAAACCATCACGCGTAATTACATGTTCAGCGAGCATTTTTCCTTCGAATTCACAAATAGTATGCTGTTTTGACGAAACAAAACCGAGTTTTCTATAATCAATCATAGTTTTCACTCCCTATTAAAGTGACATGGTAAGTAAACTTATTTTATATCATTCATTTTGATTAACGAGCAAGCTCTTGATTGCAATTTACATTGGATTATAATACTGTTATGCATTGATTAGCTTTGTCCTAAAAGGAATGTAGCTTTTATGCAGAAAAAACTATTAATTATTGCAGACCCCATTGATAAAGTAAGACTAAAATCAGATTCAAGCTTAGCTTTAGCTCAAGCTGCAATTGAAGATTCTTGGCAAGTTTTATGGTGTGAATCTAACAATGTACATGTATTTGGTGAAAATGTTTTTGTCAGTAATTTAAATCAAATTCATACTGTTTCAACTGATGAAATTAATTTTAACTTAATAAATAAAAAAAAAATACCTATAAAAGAATTTGAAATTTGTTTCGTTAGAAAAGATCCTCCATTTAATGAAAACTATAAAGATTTATGCTGGATACTAGCTTCACAATCAGATGTTAAAATAATAAATCCTGCAGAAGCTCTTTTGTCATTTCATGAAAAAGCTCTTCAATGGAAAGCCTTTTCTGATGGCGTTTTAACTCATGAACAAATTATTCCAACTTGTTTATCTTCCTCTTTTGAAATAATTGAAGATTTTTGTAATGAAAATAAGTCTCTAATGAAAAATGGAATTATTTGTAAGCCATGGTTAGGCCATGGCGGAGAAAGTGTCGAGTATTTTAAAACCACAGAGTCTTTATTATTAAATTTAAAAAATAATGAAAATTTAAATATGTCAAAAATAATGATTCAACCATTTTTAGAAGAAATTCACACTCAGGGAGATCGTAGAGTCTTAATTGCAAATGGGGTTGTTATTGGTGATTTTGTTCGAATTCCTGCTGAAGGTAAAATTGCTTCTAATTTAGCTCAAGGTGGCTCGGCAATTTTGCGAGAAATGACAAAAGAGCAAAAATTAATATGCAATAAAATTGCTGAATATCTGAAAAGTCAAAATATTTTATTTGCAGGACTTGACTTAATAGGCTGTCGAATAGGTGAAATTAATATAACTTCACCTACTGGATTAAGGATATATGAATTTTTGACTGGAAAAAATATTGCAAAAACAGCTTTTCAATTAATGGTGAAATAAATATTATGAATAAATATATTTTTAATATTTTTATAATTTTCCCATTATTTATTTTATCTTCTTGCGTTTCTTCAAAGAAAAAGCAGGAGCTTATTGCGGTAAAAAAAGAAGACCCAATAAATGAAGTTGTAAAAACGATTAAAGAAAAATGTTACAAAGCAAGTAACCCGCAATTTTTAGCAGATTTTAGTACCGATAGTATTCGTCTTCCGCCAATAGAAATGGAAGGTGCTTGGAAAAATAATTATAATCTTTTAAAGACAAGCGTTATTGGTCCATTAGGTGAAGAATATTATTCCTTTGATATTGATGAAAATAAAATAAATTATAATTCAACTAGTAGTAATATAATTGCAAATGACTATTTTGAGCAATTTTCTTCTTTATTTTCTAAAATTGGGGCAAAAGGTTTACGTAGTTTTTTATGCGGTGAATACGCATTTGTAAAACAAAAAGATAATAATGGTATTTATATTGTCCGAGAAAAAAAAGAAAAAACGGATTCAGACGGAAATGAAATTGTTCCGCAAGAAGTTGAAATAAATGAGTCAAATAATAAGTATTTTTCTATTTCAAATATTGATATTTCGGGATCAAATATTGAAGTTCAGAGTTATGTTTCATTAACAAAAAATGAAAATGGATATGCTATTATTGTGAATAGCAGATTTTATTATGGACTTTTCTCTCAAGATACTCAAGTTGAAGTAAAGTGGATTGCTTTTGTGAATCCTTTAGAAATTAGACCCACTTCTGCAATATTTAGATCTAATGAAAATAAATTTTCTATTATATTTTCAGAATATCAATAAAAATATTATTGTTTATTTGTAATTATATCTATTGATTTCGTTTTGTTTTTTTCTGAAGAATCATCTTTTTTGGCGTTTAATTTTTTACTATTAAAGTTTTCTAGCATGCTTTCCAATGTTGAAAATGCTATGTCAAATTCCTTGTCAGACAGTGAATAGACCTTTGTTATTAATTTTTGAAAATGAAAAAATTTCTTTTGTGCTATTCCCGACGTTTCGGCCCTAGAAGCTTGATCACCCATGTGTCTTGCTAAATCATCTTCATTTATTTGGATCTTTTTTTCAGTCATTTTAACTCCAAAAAATTCATTTCATATTTTATTCATTCGTCATTAACTTCGTTTTTTTTAATGTCTGGTCATTACTTTGGCAATCAATGAAAAATTTGCAAACAATTTTCTAAAAAAAGAATAAAATAGAATAAATAAGTTGAAATAATTAAAGGACTTATTAAATGGCTTTAGATTATGAATTACCTATACACTACTTACCTGAGATTGATATCCTTCTTTTTCTTTTACCAAAAGTAGGAGTGGCTTTAATTGTAGGGACTATTGTAGGAATAGAAAGAGAATATAGAGGAAAACTTGCCGGTATTAAAACAAATGCTCTTATTTGTGCGGCTTCTGCATTATTTACGGCAGCATCGTTGATGATGTCAGATTATGGCTCGGCAACTCCAGCACCATCAGCAGATGTCACGCGTATTGTATCACAAATTGTTTCTGGAATAGGATTTATTGGTGCTGGTGCGATATTCAAATCCCAAAGCAAAGTTCAGGGTTTGACAACAGCTGCGGTCATATGGACTGTATCCGCTTTGGGAATTATGATAGGATATGGTATTTTTTTATCAACAATTATAATTACAATTGGTCTTATTTGTTTTTTATCTTTTGTTGCTTATTTTGAAAAGCGTTTTTTCAAACACCGTTCTCATAGTAGTTCAGATAATAATAGCGGAAAAGGCGGAACGATGGATTGAATTTTATTTTATTTTATTTTTTCTGCTTTAAAAAAATGTTTAGGTTGAATTAAATAATTTTGTGATTTAATTAAAACAAGTTCTTTTGAATTTTCTTTATGAGTTTCCTCGATAATACTAAAAACCCTTGAAACAGTTTCCTCTAATGCTTTTTCAATTGTTTTGTATTTTAAATAAAAATGAGTGAATAATGCAGCTGTAATGTCACCTGTTCCATTTAAAGTAATAGGTATATAAGGTGTAGTTACGATATAAACAGAATTTTTATGAACAGCCATCATGCTTATATTTGAAGTTAAGTTATCTTTAAGTAACAAACTTGTGATTAAAACAACTTGAGGGCCTTTTGATAAAATTTTATGGGATGCCTCAATTGCTTCTGCAATTGTATTTACTTTTTGATCGCTTAAGTATTCTAATTCAAAATGATTTGGAGTAATAATTGAAGCATATTTAATCATTTCTTCTTTAAAGAACTCGGGTATACCTTCTTTGACAAAAAATCCTCTTCCGACATCCCCCATAACAGGATCGCAACAATAAATTATATTTGGATTTAAATTTCTGAGTTCAAGAATTGCTTCTATCATAACATTTCCAAGCTCTTTAGAGCCCATATATCCGCTAAGCATTGCGTTACATTTATTTAGAACACCTCGTTCTTTTATTCCTAAAAAAACATCTCTTACTGCGGCAATGTCAAAAACTCTTCCACCCCACTGTCCATATCCTGTATGGTTAGAAAATAAGACCGTGTGTATAGGCCAAACCTCAACTCCAAGGCGTTGTAATGGAAACGTAACAGCGCTATTACCGACATGGCCGTAACTTACACAAGATTGTATAGAAAGAATAGATTGATCCATAGTCATATATCTCCGAAAAAATAACCTTGAGGATTTTGGCTTCAAAGTTTTCTCATGGTACAATAAGAAGTAAAAAAATTATACTTTGCCTCTTGATATATATGTCATTTCAGGCAACTATAACGGCAGTTTCATTTAACCTTCACATGCGAGGATGTTTATGACAAAAAGAAAGGTTGCGACTGTTTCTACTTCTGCTTTAACAGTTGAGGTTTCTTCTAGATTTGATCAGTTACCAAAAAAATTAACCAAAGAAGTCATTGCAGCTTTTCTTGATGCAATTGAAGATCATGTTGCTGCGGGCAAGAAAGTTCGTATTGATAAACTTGGAATTCTTCAAGTAAAAGATCGCGCAGCTCGTAAGGGACGTAATCCTCAAACTGGGGAAGAAATTAAAATACCAGCTTCTAAAAAAGTAAGTTTTAGAGTTGCTTCTTCTCTTAAAGAAAAAGTTGGTGTAAAAAGAAAATCAGCTGCTAAAAAGAAAAAATAAAACTGATTTTTAGATTTACTTATCAAAAGACTAGTAAGGATTTACCTACTAGTCTTTTTAATGTAACTTATCAAATTTCTTGATTTTAAGCTTTGATTTGCTGCTATATTGATATACTATTATGATGAATTTATCATTTAAAAAATAAAAGCCGATAAAATATTAGGAGGTTTTGTAACCTAAAGCCTTTTAGAATGGTGGGATTTATTTATGCCAAAAAAATTCAAGCCAAAAAATAATGTTCACTTAAGTCTTGGTATGGAAACAAACCGTTTAGAAGAAACGGTACAAAGGGCTTTAAATTTCGCACAAATTTGTTTTGAAAATGAAGGATTTGATTCTGCTAGTGCTTACCAAGAGGCAAATAAAGTAATTTTTGGGTTTGCAAATGACTTTATCAATGGATCTACCATTGCTCAATGGTTAGCTTCTGGAGGCGATGAAAGAAGGGCTTATGACGCCATTAAAGACTATTTAGTAGAAGCTAAAAAAGTTGTGGTTGTTCAAAAAGAAGTAAAAACAATTACAGCCCGTGTGTTTAAAGGTGGTGGTTAGTTTAGGCTCTTAATCTACTCTAGACTGTCTGAAATCTATCATGTATGAGACTCACTGGTTTGAGTCTTTTTTTGTTTTTCATTTCTTATTTAAATAAAGGATAATTTAATGTCTAATCCCATTATGGATTTGCCAAATGAAATTGGCTTTTCAATGCCTGGAGAATGGTGCGAACATTCAGCAACATGGACTAGCTGGCCTTTTGATAATGAAATGTGGTTTGGCTTTTTAGATGGTGTTCGAAATGAATTTGCAGCTTTAGTAACTACAATCGCAAAATTTGAGCACGTTCATTTATTAGTACGAGATGAAGAAGCACATAAAGACGCTTTGAATCGAATAGGGAATAACCCTAATGTAACGTTACATCATGTTCCTTTAAATGATATTTGGTTTAGAGATAATGGACCTATATTCATTAAAAAAGGGGAACAATTGAGTTTTGTTAAATGGGAATTTAATTCTTGGGGACAAAAATTTAAATGGGATTTAGACACTCTAGCTCCATATTATGTTGCAAAAAATTTAAATATAGATTTTTTTAAGCCAAATATTGTTATGGAAGGTGGTTCACTTGAAGTAAATGGAAAAGGTGTTGCTTTAACTACGAGACAGTGTCTTTTAAGTAAAATGCGTAACCCTAATTTATCTGAAAATGAAATTCATGTTTATTTAAAAAATTATTTGGGTATAGAAAAATTAATATGGCTTGAAGATGGATTGGAAGGTGATCATACTGATGGTCATATCGATACCATAGTTCGATTTACCAATGAAAACAATATTGTTTATTCTATAACAGAAGATAAAAATGATACGAATTATGCGCCTATGATGCGTAATTTTGAAATATTAAAAAACGCAACAGATATAAATGGAAAGCCATTTAATTTAGTGCCTTTAGTGTTACCTAAGAATAGAATGGAAATAGAAGATCACCGATTACCATCTACTTATGCTAACTTTTATATTGGAAATGAATTTGTTGTTGTTCCAATTTATAATGATCCTCATGATGAAATTGCTTTAAATACTTTACGCCCCTTATTTCCTAATAGAAAAGTAATTGGATTAAGTTCAAAAGATATTATAAAAGGTGGTGGATCTTTTCATTGTGTTACTCAACAACAACCATCTGGAAAAATTTGGAGAAAATAAGTTATGGCAGAAAAGGCTAAACTTGCTATTATTCAAATGAGTATGGCAGACAAACTTGAAATAAATATTAAAAAATCAACACAATTTATTGAAGATGCTGTTGAAAAAGGTGCTAATATTATTCTTTTGCCAGAATTATTTGAAAATCATTATTTTTGTCAAGAGCAACATGATCATTTATTTGATTTAGCAAATGAAGTCGAATCCCATCCGTTTTTAAATCATTTTCAAGCTTTGGCTAAAAAGTTAAATGTTGTGTTACCTATTAGTTTTTTTGAAAAATCGGGTCAAGCATACTTTAATAGTTTAGCTATGATTGACGCAAATGGTGATCTATTAAGTATTTATCGTAAAACACATATTCCAGACGGTCCTTGTTACCAAGAAAAATATTATTTTAACCCAGGTGATACTGGATTCAAAGTTTGGAATACCCGTTTTGGAAATATTGGAGTAGGCATTTGTTGGGATCAATGGTTTCCTGAATGCGCACGTAGCATGGCGTTGCAAGGTGCTGATTTATTGCTTTACCCAACTGCAATTGGTTCTGAGCCACCTGAAGCTCACTCTATCGATACAAAAGATATGTGGCAAAGAGCAATGATAGGCCATGCTGTATGTAATTCTGTTTATTTAGCTGCTCCTAATCGTGTTGGAATGGAAAAAAATATGACATTTTATGGCAGTTCTTTTATCTGCGATTTTATGGGAGAGAAAAGAGCTGAGGCAGACAGAATATCGGAATGTATTTTATATGCAGATTTAAATTTTGTAGAAGCAAAAACGTTTAGAGCTGGAATGGGGTTTTTTAGAGATAGAAGACCAGACAAATATAAAACACTTTTGACTTTAGATGGAAAAATTTAAAGTTAAATAAAATCTTTTTTTATTTTATCCTCGAATTCATAATACAAAATTCCAATAAAATTCTAAAATGCTATTTATATGAGTTAATTTTAAAAAATTTAAATTAATTATTTCATTTTATTTTTAAATTTTAAAAATTATATTAATATTGGTAATATTTATAAAATATTTTTAATAAAACAAGAATATTATAAAATCATTTAAATATTTTTAGAAACTAGAAAGTATTTTATTAAAAAGAAATATAAAAAACAATATTTAAATTTATTATTCATCATAAATAATAAATTTAAATGATATTATCTTCTTAATTTATTGTATTTTAAATCGTTAAAAATATTTAATAAATTATTTTAATAATGTATAATATATAATTACTTAATGAGTTTATATTATAAATAATAAATAAAATTTGATTATTAATTTTTAATTTAGTCTATCAACAAAGTCTTTTTGATTTTTATATGAAAGGTATATTATATGAAGATATTATTAAAAAAATCTCTTAAATGCACAATTATTTCCTCATTTTTAATTGGTTTTTCAGCCTTAGCAAATGAAGAAGAAACAAATGAGCTGCAACAAATAACTAGTAAAGTTGATGTGAATTTTGTATTAGGAACCGCTTTTTTAGGAAAAGTTTGTACTAAAAATGGATGTTCAAAAATGATGGGAGTTGGTAGCCAACATTCTACAAACTTAGTACAAAATGATCAAGTTTGTGTTAGCGTACTTGTTGCACCTGCTCCTTATTATTCTGTTAGATACGAATACTTATTTAAATTAACTGAAAATGCTAATTCAGAAATTAATTTCTGGGGCGTAACTTTAAGCCCAAGATATAATTTTTCAGAAGCTTCCATTGGATTTGTTGGATCTAGAACTACTTATGGTAAGAATCCATGTGAAGATCTATGGGGTAATTAATCTTCGCCCTGATTTAAAAAGAATAAAGGACTGCTTTTGTTATCTTTTTAGCTAAAGCAGTCCTGTTTTTATTTTAAGAGTTTTAAAATTCAGAAAACTCTTTCATTATTAAAGGATGCCATATATTTTTATCTTTAAATACCGTAGTTTTAGGTAAAATTGGGTTTTTTAATTTAAATATTTTTCTATTTTCTAAATTGGCGATTTTTAAAAAATTGCTATTATATTTATTAAATATTTCATCAAATGAACCATCTTTAATGGCATTCATAAATCCATAATTTAGTCGTTCTTCTAATATTTTATTTTTTTGATTTACAAAAAAATAATAACCTGTCGGATAAGCAATTGCCCAATTTTCAATAACATTTAATTTGTATTTTGCCTCATGCTCTTTTTCAATTTGATAAACTTCTAATGCTCCTAATGGGAAAATATCAAAACGTTTTAAGACAAGCATTGGAAATAATCCAGTATAAACTGTTGTTTTAATAACACTCATTTTATTAGCTTCTAAAATCTTTTTATCAGGCCAATCAAAAACCTGCCCTACTTTGAGTTTTTTTAAATCTGAATACGTTTTTATTTTTTCAATTCGCTCTTTTTCACTATTTAAAACAATTGGAATTCGAACTCCCAAAAGACCTTTAAATAAACAGATTCGAATTGGAGATGATTTGTTTTCTCTTTCAATAGAAGTCATCGATGCAATTACATTAACTTCTGAGTCCACTTTACTTAATTCATGAAAAGCTCGAGTTTGCGACATTTTTATCGATTTTACCAATTGGTATTCACCATATCTCTCTTTAGATTTATCTAATATTAATTTTAAAATGGCATATTCATAACTTAATGAATTTTCATTTTCTGAAGCAGTCAAGTTGTGTTTTATAATCATTATTGCTTTAGCTTGAAGGGTAAAGATAAAAAAAAGAAATACAATAAAAATTTTTGATATATATTTAGATATTTCCATTGAATGTTTTCCATTTTTAAAATTATTTTGACTAAGAAAAATTTATCATAAGCTATTTTAATATAAAAGTAATTATATTTTAAAGATTTGACAGGTCGTTTTTTTGAATATTTTTTCTTTTAAAATAGGATGTAATTTTTACCCAATAAATCTTATACGTCAAAAAATATTTTTTGTTTCGATATTTGAATATATTAATATCTAAATATCTTACTTTAGAAAGGATTTTGATGTTTTTTTTTATTAAATACCTAAAGAGTATTTTAATTCTGTTAATATTACATTTGAATTGCTTTTCTTTAGAGAATTCCAATTCTTTAAAATTAGTAACTGGAAATGACTTTTCTCCATATTGTGATGAAAAATTAAAAGATGGAGGTATTTTTACTTCTATTGTAAGAAAAATTTTAAGTAAAATAAATATGTCTTATACTTTAGATTTTTTACCTTGGGCGCGTGGTTATGATATGGTAAAAAATTCAAAATATGATGCAACGTTTCCATATGTTTTTACAAAAGAAAGAAGTCTTGAAGTTAAGTATTCAAAAGTAAGTCTTGTCGAAATAAAATCGTATATTTTTACAAATAATAAAAACAAAAAAAAGATTGATGATTTTAAAGGTGGAGTATACTGTCATCCATTAGGATATTTTATTGAAAAACCAATTTTAAAAATTTTAGAAAATAATGGAACAAAAAAAATTCAAAAGTTTGATCAATTGTCTTGTATCAATTCAGTCATTAATTTTGAATCTGATTTTACTGTTTTAAATTTAGATCAGTTTAATGAATATAAAAAAATGAAAATAAAAAATTTTAATGTTATAAATAAAGTTGATATTTTAATTAATATGAACGATTTATATATCGTATTTAGAAAAGATATGAATGAAAATATTATATATAAAAAAAATTGATGAAGAAGCAAGAAATTATATAAAAACCGATGAATATAATAAAATTCGCAATCAAAATTAGTATTTTTATGTATTTAAAATTTTTATAACAGGAAGAAAAGGAATAATGTATAAAATTAATATAATATCCATTTATACTATTGATTAAAAAATTAAAGTCATTTATATATCTCTTTACTGATTGTAATCATTTTTCTATCTCAAATTCATTAAAAAGGAATCTGAATCCATGGCAAAAAATAGTTACTCAAAATTAAGATATTTAAAAATTCTAACTTGCTCCATTTTAATAAGTGGCAGTTCCTCTCTATTTGCTCTTTCAGATAAAGAGAAACAAAATAAAAAAATTGTAACAGATTTTTATAATATGGCTTTTAAAGATCATAAACCTCTAGAAGCTGCAAATCTTTATATTGGTGATCAATACATACAACATAATCCACATGTACCAGATGGAAAAAAAGCTTTTACTGATTATTTTGTTCCCTATTTTAAAAAATATCCTCAAGCGATATCAGAAATAAAAAGGTCTGCTGCAGAAGAGGATCTGGTATATTTACATGTCCATTCAAAAGAAAGTAAAGAAGATAAAGGTGTTGCAATAGTCGATATTTTTAGAGTTAAAGAGGGTAAAATTGTGGAACATTGGGATGTTATTCAAGCCATTCCAGAAAAATCTGCAAATAAAAACTCCATGTTTTAGTTAATGATAAAATAATTAAACTTAGATAATTTTATAATAGTAATAATCTGTTTTTTATTATTTTGCTCTCATATTTTTTAAGTAACTTAATACATTATTATATTCTTTTTCATTAAATTCAAAGTTTAATTTTTTTGATATAAAGCTTGCAGAAGCATGAAAAATTTGGTACATAGAAAATAAAGAGTCCCAATTTTTTGATATATTAAAATCAGTATATGTATTTAAAAATAAAATCAATGTATCAGAATTCAAATCATTTTCTAAATACTTATAAAATGCTCCCAAATTTTTTGCAAAATTTGTTTCAATGGAGACTTTAATGGCAAGAATTTTTAAAAGTTCATCTCTTAATAAAACATCTAAGCAATGTTTGGAATATAAAATTTGTTTTCTCGCTAAGCCTTTTGCAACATAGGTTGAAAGCCATAAAAATTCATTGCAAAGGTTTTTAAATTCAATATCAGTTGGTTTTTTGATAACGTAGTCTAAATCATTTGGATCTTTTAAGAAAGAGTATCTCTTATCTTTATCAAGTAAAACAAGACTTAAACTATCTTTTTTTGATTTTTTATAAACAGAATCATTTATTAATTTTAAATCTATTCTATTTTCGTCTTCAAACAGCATTAAATAAGTATATTTATCTTTGTTATCAGGCCAAATACCTGATCTTCCCCCAATTTTATAGACACAATTAACCGACCTTTTTCATTGGTCTAGTTATTTCAAATATAACTGGAGACAGATATCCATTCGACGAATGCTTTCTAACACGATTGTAGT